>NZ_JACADT010000419.1:0-4759 GCF_013421635.1 Streptomyces sp. UH6
CGTGCGGATGGTCCGGCGCGATCTGGCGGAGGCCCATGTCCAGCTGGCCTCCGACCTGATCCTCGCCGAGTCCGAGCCCGAGTCCGAGTCCGGGTCCGGGTCCGGCGGCGGATCCGGGGCCGGAGGGCGCCGCTGGGCGGCCCAGCTCGCCGAGCTGACGCCCGCGCCCCCCTACCGGGGAGACCGTTTCACCCGGGCGACGGTTGTACTGGAGCTCTACCGGCTGCTGCTGAGGCTGCCCGCGCTGGAGCCGCTGGACGACCCCCGGCCGCGGCCGACCCCTGACGGCACGGGGCGGGCCGAGCCGGCGTCGAGGATGCTCGGCCGGATCCGCGCGCTGCTCGCCAAGGCGGAGGCGACCGGTTACCCCGAGGAGGCGGAGGCGCTGACCGCCAAGGCGCAGGAGCTGATGGCGCGCCACAGCATCGACGAGGCGCTGCTCGCCTCAGGTGGTCCGGGTGGTGGCGGAGGCCCGGCGAGCGGTGGTCCGGGGGCCGTCCGGATCGGGGTGGAGCCGCCGTACGAGCAGGCCAAGGCCGTGCTGCTGGACGCCGTGGCGAGGGCCAACAACTGCCAGGCGGTCTGGAACGAGCCGTTCTGCTTCAGCACGGTGGTCGGCTACGAAGCCGAGCTGGAGGCCGTCGAGATGCTGTACACCTCACTGCTGGTGCAGGCGACGTCGGCGATGACCCGGGCCGAGGCCGAGATGCGCAAGGGTGGTGCGAAGGGCGGCGGCCGGCGTCGGACCAAGACCTTCCGGCAGTCCTTCCTGGCCGCCTACGCGCACCGGATGGGCGCCCGGCTGGCCGAGGCCGCCGAGCACCAGATTGCGGAGGCGAAGGCCGGGGGCGGCGGGGAAGTGCTGCCCGTGCTCGCCTCCCGCGAGGCCGCCGTGCGGGCCGAGACCGACCGTCTCTTCCCCCGGACGACCACCACGCGGCTGCGCGGTGTCACGGACGAGGAGGGGTGGAACCGGGGCCGGGAAGCGGCCGACCGCGCGCGCATGGGCCGTGCTCCGGGGCTCCCCGGCCGCTAGACCCACGCTCAAGTCCCGTAGCGTGCCTGCGGAACCGCCGTGCCTCGCAAGCAAGTCCTGAGCATGAGAAGGAGGGTGCCGGGCACACGGGGAGAAAAGGGGGAGAGCCGGGACGGAGGCTGGGCTCCGTCGCCCGCCGCGCTGTAACCAGGGGAACACCCGGCGTGCACGTGCATCTGCACGGTGCATTTGCCGATGCATCGGCACCTGCGTATGCACATGAACATGACTATGATCCAAAGCAGTTGACCACGCACCGCGGCCCCACGGCCGGTGCATCACCGGGGAGCTACCTGTGGATCACGACGTGTACGACGGGTACGACCTTGACGAGGCCTCGGAACGTCCGGTGCGCCCGGCCGTGCCGGTGCCCCTGCGGGTGCACAACGGCATGGCGGCCACCCGCCTCGAGGGCGTCGCGTGGCAGAAGAGCAGGCACAGCAACTCGCAGGGCTCCTGCGTGGAGTTCGCGCGTCTGCCCGGCGGGGAGGTGGCCGTCCGCAATTCGCGCTTCCCGGACGGACCGGCGCTGGTCTACACGCGTGCGGAGATCGAGGCGATGCTGCTCGGCGTCAAGGACGGCGAGTTCGATCACCTGATAGCGGGCTGAACCCGACCCCCCGACTGCGTACGGCCGCAGTCACAGCCACAACTGCAGCCGCAGCCGCGGTCACGGTCTCAGGCCGACGGGCACAGCCGGAAGAGCGCCCACACGACCTTGCCGTCGAGGGCGCCGGTGACGGGGTGCCAGCCCCAGCCGTCGCTGAAGGAATCGACCAGGAACAGTCCGCGCCCGGACTCCGCGTCGCAGTCGTCGGACGCGTCGGCGTCGCGGGGGGCGGGGGACCGGTGGCTGGGGTCGCGGACCGCGCACACCAGGCGTTCGGGCCAGCGCATCAGATGCAGCCGTACCGGGGCGTCGTGGTCGGGGTCGCGGGCGGTGTCGGCCGGCAGGGCGTGGCGGAGGGCGTTGGTGACGAGTTCGGAGACCACCAGGCAGACGTCGTCGAAACGGTCCCCTATGTCCCACTGGCCGAGTGTGCCGCGGGTGAACCGGCGGGCCTCGCGGACCGCTTCGTAACGGGCGGGCAGTGCGCAGGTGGCGGCGTTGGAGACGGCCGCGGGGTCGAGTGGGGGAAGGCCCTGCCGTAGCGGCTCGAGCATGGTCGATCCATTCGTCCCCATGCGAGGCACTCCCGGGATTCGCGGTCGCGGCGATATGGCGGTGGTGCGACGCCCATGGTTTCGGATGCGACCAGCAGATGCAAGGGCAGATGCACGTGCACGCGTCTGAAATACGCTGCACCGTACCGTTTCTTGGTCATTTTTTCCGCCATCCACACGTTGATTTCCGGCCGTCCGGCGGTGGTCGCAGGGTTCAAATCCGGCCGCCGGCGGGGCAGTATCCGGACTGGGGGAGCGTCGGCCCTGCCATGATGTTTGCCTTTCCGTAATCGGACGAGTACAGCTCGGAGTGATTTGGTGGCAGACTTTCGCAACAGCGGACCGGCCGGGGAGGGTGGCTGACATGAGTGCGGGAGAGTCGGGATCGGTGGTGCGGAGGATGCTGCTCGGCTCGCATCTGAGGCGGCTTCGGGAGGCCCGCGGCATCACGCGGGAGGCGGCCGGGTACTCGATTCGGGCATCCGAATCGAAGATCAGCCGCATGGAGTTGGGGCGGGTGAGCTTCAAGGCGCGTGATGTGGAAGACCTGTTGACGCTCTACGGCATCGAGGACGAGGCGGAGCGCGGCGCGTTGCTCTCGCTCGTCAAGGAGGCCAATACGGCCGGATGGTGGCACAGCTACACGGACGTGCTGCCGCACTGGTTCCCCACCTACGTGGGGCTGGAGGGCGCCGCCTCCCTGATCCGTGGCTACGAGGTCCAGTTCGTGCACGGCCTCCTCCAGACCGAGGACTACGCCCACGCGGTCGTCTCGCGTGGTCTGTCCGACTCCCCGGCCGAGGTGGACCGCCGGGTGGCGCTGCGACTGGAGCGCCAGAAGTACCTGGTCTCCGAGCACGCCCCGCAGTTCCGGATAGTCCTCGACGAGGCGGCCCTGCGGCGTCCCTACGGAGGCCGGCAGGTGATGCGCGGCCAGCTCCAGCACCTCATCGAGGTCTCCGAGTGGCCCAACGTCCGGCTCCAGGTGATGCCCTTCGGCTTCGGCGGGCACGCCGGGGAGAGCGGGTCGTTCACCATCCTGAGCTTCCCCGAGTCCGACCTGTCGGACGTCGTCTACCTGGAGCAGCTGACCAGCGCTCTCTACCTGGACAAGCGGGAGGACGTCGTCCAGTACGAGCGGGCCATCGACGAGCTGATGCGGGACAGCCCGGGACCGGAGGAGAGCAGGGACATCCTGCGCGGGCTGCTTCAGCTGTCCTGAGGGACATCCGCGACGGGCGGTGGGTGAGCCGGACAGGGCCGGGTGGTGGAGCGCGGTCGGGTGCGCCCCGGTGGAACCCGGGGTGACGGTACGGCGTTGGTAGCTTTGTGCGGTAGTCCGAAAACCGTGCCGTCTTTCCCCCCTCACCCCTCAGGAGCCCGGAACCGTGACGACGCTTGCCCTGGGTCCGAGCTGGCTGGACCCCGACTATCTGCTGAACACGTTCGGCATCGTGGGTCTGCTGCTCATCGTCTTCGCAGAGTCCGGGCTCTTCTTCGGATTCTTCCTGCCCGGTGACTCGCTGCTGTTCACCACCGGCATGCTGATCACCTCCGACACCCTGAAGTTCCCGCTGTGGGGGGCCATCGCCCTGATCTGCGTCGCCGCGATCGTGGGCGACCAGGTGGGGTACATGTTCGGCAAGAAGGTCGGGCCGTCGCTCTTCAGCCGGCCGGACTCCCGCTTCTTCAAGCAGGAGAACGTCACCAAGGCTCACGAGTTCTTCGAGAAGCACGGGCCGAAGTCGCTGGTCCTGGCGCGCTTCGTGCCCATCGTGCGCACCTTCACCCCGATCATCGCCGGCGTCAGCGGCATGCGGTACCGGTCCTTCCTCATCTTCAACGTGCTCGGCGGCATCCTGTGGGGCGCCGGCGTGACGCTGCTGGGTTCCTGGCTGGGGCGGATCGCGTTCGTCGAGGAGAACATCGAGACGATCCTGATCCTGATCGTCCTGATCTCCGTGCTGCCGATCGTCTTCGAGCTGCTCAAGGCACGCGCGAGCAAGGGCAAGGGCGGACAGGACGGCGAGGACGAGGCCCCGGCCGGTGACGGCACGCCGCAGCACGGTGGCTACCCGATGATGGACGACGCCACGCGGCCGCTGCGGCTGCGTCCCGAGCAGGACGGACCGCAGCAGCCGTACGGCCACGGCGGCGGACAGTACGGCCAGCAGCCGCCCCAGCAGCACCAGCAGTACCAGGGCCAGCAGCACGAGCCGCACCAGCAGCACCAGCAGTACCCGCAGCAGACGTACGACCCGTACGACGGCCGGCAGCAGTACGGACAGCAGCCGCAGCAGCAGCCGCAGCAGGGGTACGGTGGCGCGCCTCAGCAGCAGCCCCAGCAGCCCCAGCAGCAGCCGTACGGAGGGGCCCGGTACGGGCAGTCGGAGCAGCAGCCGTACGGAGGAGCGCCGCAGCAGCAGGCCCAGGAGTACGGGCAGCAGCCCCGGGGCTACGGTCAGCAGCCCGAGCAGCGCCAGGCGTACGGACAGCAGCCGCAGCAGCAGCCCTACCCCCCGCAGGACTACGGGTACCCCCAGCGCCCGCAGGGCTGAG
>NZ_JACADT010000042.1:0-15316 GCF_013421635.1 Streptomyces sp. UH6
GTGCGCAGGCCGGGCGTGCGGCGGGCGTCGGCCCGCGTGATCACCGGCCGGAGCAGCGCCTTGCTGGGCATGCAGGCCCAGTAGGAGCACTCACCGCCGACCCGTTCGCTCTCCACCACGGCGGTGGACAGTCCGGCGGCGCGCGTGCGGTCGGCGAGGTTCTCGCCGACGGGTCCGGCGCCGATCACCACGACGTCGTAGGCGAAGCTCTCGTTCTCGGTCATGACCTCAGTCTTCCGGGTGGTGTGCGTACCGGCCACACGGGTAGGCGCCCGGGACCCGTCCGCTGGGCCGGACGGGTCCGCCCGGTCGCGGCGGCGGCGCGGAGCCGACCATATGGGGCGCGTGGAATACCCCGTCCGGTCGCGCCGTTGTCGTCGATGGCCGGGCGGCCGGCAGTCGCACACCCGACACCCACGAAACCCCCGGAAAGAGGACATCAGCTCATGAGCAGCACCGTGGAGCTCACCAAGGAGAACTTCGACGAGACGGTCACCGAGAACCCGTTCGTTCTCATCGACTTCTGGGCCGACTGGTGCGGGCCGTGCAAGCAGTTCGCCCCGGTGTACGAGAAGGCCGCACAGGACAACCCCGACCTCCTGTTCGCCAAGGTGGACACGGAGGCCCAGCCGGAGCTGGCCCAGGCGTTCGGCATCCAGTCGATCCCCACGCTGATGATCGTGCGGGACCAGGTCGCCGTCTTCGCGCAGCCGGGCGCGCTGCCCGGTCCGGTGCTGGAGGACCTGATCGGGCAGGCCCGCGGCCTCGACATGGAGGAGGTCCGCCGCTCCGTCGCCGCGCAGCAGGCCCAGGCCGAGCAGGGCGGCAACGGCACGGCGGAGGCGCGTGGCGGTGAGCCGGCCTGACCCGGGCGCCGCTCCGGCCGGACCGGAAGGACCGACGAGGCATGTTCGGCACCGTTCGCCGCATACGTGACGCGCTGCGCTCCTGGCGGCTCGGCCGGAGCGCCGACCCCGGCTCCGGGGCACGTCAACGCCTCTCCTACGGTGGGGCGATGACCGTTTCCATCGACGAAGTCCCGGGCCGCTCCGGCCCGTCGGCGACGACCGAGGCCGACGCGCGTTCCGTCGGCACGGTGCGCACCGAGTACTCCCCCGCCCATGACGGCGACCCCGATCCGGGCGAGATCGTCTGGACCTGGGTGCCCTACGAGGAGAACGACGGCCGGGGCAAGGACCGGCCCGTGCTCGTGGTGGCCCGCGAGCGGGGCGGCACGCTGCTCGCCGTGCAACTGTCCAGCAAGGACCATGACGGCGACCGGGACTGGGTCCCGATCGGCGTCGGCCCCTGGGACCGGTCCGGGCGCCCCTCGTGGGTGGCGGTGGACCGTGTCCTGCGCGTGCACGACGGCGGCATGCGCCGCGAGGCGTGCGCGCTGGACCGGATGCGGTTCAACCTGGTCGTCCACCGCCTGCGCGAACGGTACGGCTGGCGGTAGGCGTTCGCCCGGCGGCGACCGGTCGCACGGTCCCGCCGCCGGGCGCCGCCACGTTCAGGACTCCCGCTCGCCCGGGCGCCGCCACGTTCAGGACTCCCGCCCGCCCGGGCCCAGTTGCGCATACATGTACATGTCCCGCCGCACGGCGCCCACCCGTTGCCAGGAGCGGAGCAGCCCTTCCCGGGTGTAGCCGGCGCGTTCGGCGGTGCGCAGCGACGCGGTGTTCCACGGTTCGACGTACAGCTCCAGCCGGGCGAACCCCTGCGTGGCCAGCGCCCACCGTGTCAGCGCGCCCAGGGCGGCGCCCGCCGCGCCCCGGCCGCGCGCGGAGGGCGCCACCCAGTACCCGAGCGATGCCCGCCCGGGGTCGCCGGCGAACAGCCACAGCCCGACGTTCCCCACCGGCCGTCCGTCATGGGCGCGTTCGATCACCAGCGGGTAGCCGGTGCACCGCGTGGCACGGTCCCACTGCCGCCGCACGAACGCCTCCCCCTCCTCCTGGGTGTACCGCGCGGGCACCGTGGTGATCAACGGGATCAGCGGATCACCCGAGGCCTCCCGCACCAGCGCCAGATCCCCGTCGTCCAGCCGCCAGGGCCGAAGCCGGAATCCCGCACCGGTGTCGAGGACGGGCACGTCGAGAGCAGGCGTCATGCGGACGATCTTCAACCGGATCCCGGCGGAAGGGCAACCCGCCCGTCGACCACCCTCCCCGGATCTGGAACTTTCATTGCGCTGATCACGCTGGCCTCCACCGCGGTACGGCGGGCCGAACTGCCGCGGCCGGAGCGGCGGTGACGGATGGAGGGCGAGACGCGCCCGGCGTCGCACGGCCGGGAGCCGGAGGGGGGCGGGGCGGCCGGATTCGAACCGGCGTCCTCCGAGATGTCATCGCGGCGCATTACCTCTGTGCTACGACCCCGCCCTTGGCCCGGAGTCTACGTCAACGGCGCCGCGGGCGCCGGGCGGTGGGCGGTCACGTACGCCTGGTCCGGGCCGCTCCGTTCGTCCTCGACCCGGGCGAAGGGGCGGCCGGCGGCGTACCCCACGAGGGCGGCGGTCTTCCAGCGCACTCCGTCGGGACGCTCCTGGAACAGGGCGTCACCGAAATGGACGAAGGGGAGCTGGGGCTTGCCCGAGGACGGGAGCGATCCGGCGGTTGGCGTCCGCCAACCCTCTCCGAACTGACGAGCTGAGAGCTCCTGCTGACGGTATGTAAAGTTCTGTCAACTAACGTCCACTCTCGTCGTGCAGCTCCCAGGGGCTCCAAGACTGGAGCCATGGACATCGACGAGAGCCGCAACTCGGCAATTGACCCCGACCGCGGGCGACAGGGGAGCGATTGGCCCATCCGGGTGTTGATTGCCCTCCTTTCCGCCGTCGCCGGCGGGGTGGCACAAGCTGTCGCGGAAAAGCTGATGGGGCCTTGATCAACACCCCTGGAAGGAGTGATTGTGGCGGGGGGAAGGGTTAGGCGCATTGCAATGCCGCCGGAAGCACAGTTGGGGCGCGGCCCTCATCGAGTGATGCTGACGGAAGTGCATGCGCTGTATCGGACTGCAGGATGTCCGAGCACCCGTAGAATTAGCTCGACAGTGGACAAGATGGATTCCGCGAAAGACGTTATTTCACATCAGGCGGTTGCGAACATCCTGCATGGGAAAAATTTCCCTGCTTGGCCAAAGATAGAAGTGTTGGTTGCCGCTCTGCTCTTCCTGTCGGATTCAGTGGCAGATCGGTCCCAAATGGACAGGATTCGCGATCTTTGGCTGGCTGCGCATTACGAAGAGGAAGAGGGGGTCGCTCCATCGGTTGAAATCATACGGCACGAACCCTCGCCCGAGACAGACTCTTCCAACACCCGCTCGCCCGAGGAATCACGCGGAAAGGACTCTGATTCCGAGAACGTGACGGATGAGGAAGTGTCCGACATCCCAACTGGGGACGGAGGGCCCGACGCAGCCTATGAGGAGATGCACGTCCGATTCATCACAGGTGCTTCGTCCGGTCCGGCGATGTTCTCACTTGATTTCTTGGCCGGGATGTTGCAGGTGACCGTAAACAGCCAGCACCCTCTGGGGTCGTCGATAGCTCGGACAATGGAGCGCGACGACGAGGCTTCCCGGCTCGTGAAACTCATGCTCATTTCATGGGCACGCATGGAAGATGAAATTCCTACCGAACGGGTGCGGAACCGAGTGGCGGACATTCGAAACGACTGGGGGCGTTACGCCCGATGGCTGGAAGAGCCCGAAGGCTAAGAGCTGTCGCGTGAGTGGTTTCCCTGGTCGACGGGCTTCACATGAAGACCAGTGGGACGTCCTTCTCGATGCAGAGCCGCAGGACGCCGGCCAGCTGATGGGCATCCTCGATGTGCTGCTGGAGGAGCTGGTCGCCGCCATCCCGCGCCCACTCGTCGGTGATGGCCTCCAGCCGGATGAGAATCGACGCGCATTCGGCAGGCGAGAGGTCGTCACCGCCGTCATCCGGATGATCGAGGAGTGGCTCCAGACCGGTGGACACCTCGCTCCACCGGCGCTCGCCGCCGAAGCCCGACATCTCGGAGAGGACGAACCCTTCGGTCTCAGCCAGACGCCCACGGAACGCGGCAAAGCCGCTGTAGGACCAGGAGACGTCCGGACTGCTGTTGTCTCCGTCTCCTGGGAAAAGAACCAGCCCCATGTGCCCTCCCTGATCACCGAGGACACAGGATCGAGGACAGGGGGCAGCGTCTGCAACTGAGCCGGTTCAACCGGGTGGTGCGTGCGCTGCGGCGTGATGGCGCGGACGTTGCTGGGCGGGGCCTGCCCTGGGGAAATCCGCTAGACAGGCTTGTTGTCACCGTGGTCGGGGTCGGGGTCGGCGGGCGTTGTGGCCAGTTGAGCGGTGACGCGGGTTGAGGCGGCAGGGGCCTGTCGGCGGCTGGTGGCAGGATCACCGGCATGGTTTTCGTACGTACCACTCCGCCGCGGCCCGTCCAGGTGACCGCGGTCTTCCCCGAGCTGGCCCCGTTGGCACGACCTGCCATCCGGTTGCATCCACGTCCGGGGTCGCCTTCGGTCGGGGACAGCTCGGTCGGCGGGCCGTTGCTGTGGCCGGCAGGGGAGCCGTGGCCGCACTGCGAGGACGTGCACGCGCACGTGGATACCGGATTTCGTGAGTCACTGAGCGAAGTGCGGCTGGACCGGCTGCAGTCCCGGTGGCGCCCTGATGAGCGTCCTCCGGCGTACGCGCCCGAGGTGGAAGCACTCAGGGAACGCGCTGCGCGGTGCGCCGAACGGCTCGACGCCGGCCCGCCCTGGCCCGCCGAATGCCCGGTCCCGCTGTTGCCCGTGGCTCAGCTGTTCCTGCGTGACATACCCCTGTTGCGGCCGCCCGGGCAGGCCGATCTGCTTCAGGTTCTGTGGTGCCCGTACGAACACGAACCGGACTGCAAGCCGGCGACTGCGGTGTTCTGGCGGTCGGCCGCGGAGGTCGGCGACATCCTCGCCACACCGCCGGAGCCGTACGAGGCGGAGTATCCGGGTTATGTGCCGGAGCCGTGCGTGCTGGCGCCAGAAGCGATCACCGAGTACCCCAACAGCCTGGATCTGAGCCCGGAGCTGCGGCGGGTGCTCAAGGACTGGAACAGGTGGCAGGCGGCCGGTTCCGGCGTGGACAGCTCCTACGCGCCGTATCCGGACGCGTTCTACTCCATTCATCTGGGCAACGCACCCGGCTGGAAGGTCGGTGGCTGGCCCCCTTGGGGCCGCACCGACCCCAACCCCCGCTATTGCGCTGCGTGCGGGGTGCAGATGGTCCCGCTGCTGACGATTGCTTCCTTCGAGTGGAGCGGGGACGAGGGTCGCAGCAGCTGGGTGCCGCAGGAAGAGCAGGTATCCGCCCTCGCCGGCACTCGCGTCCTGGACCATTACCCCTCGCAGCCGACGAGGGTAGAAGTGGGCAGCACCGACAACATGCAGATCTACGTCTGCCCCGACTCCCCCGAACATCCGCACACAGACCTGATCCAATGAACTGTCGGCCTGCCTCGAAGTCTCAACCTGCCGGTTCACGCGCCCTGTTGGTTGCTGACACGCCGCACTCGACCTGCCTCATGCACCGGTCGAGTGGGGCACGATACTCATCGTCACCGACACGCCGTCGACGGCGGCGGCGGTGGTGGTGCCACCGGTTCCCACCGGACCCGGCCCGCGCCCCGGTGGGGCGGCGGCCGGTGCCCGGTGGCCCGGTGGCGGGGCCCGGTGGCGATGCCCCGGGCCCTCAGCCGATCCAGCCGCGGGCGACCGCGCGGACGCCCGCCTGGAAGCGGCTGTTGGCCCCCAGCCGGGCGGCCAGATCACTGATGATGCGCCGCGTGGTCCGCACCGACAGGCCGATCTGGCGCGAGATCGCCTCGTCCAGCTGCCCCGCGGCCATCAGGCGCAGGATGGCCCGCTCCAGCTCGTTGGGGCGTTCACCGTCCGACGCCGTGCTCTCCGGGGGGCGCGCCTGGGCCCAGTAGAGGTTGAACAGGTCGCTCAGCAGGTTGACCAGGGGCCGGTCGTGGACGACCACCGCTCCCTGGGCGGTGTCCTGCGCGTTCAGCGGGACGACGGCGGTCTCCCCGTCGTAGAGCAGCATGCGCGTGGGCAGCAGGGTGGACGTGCGGACCTGGCCGCCCGCCCGGCTCAGCTCCTTCAGATACCGGTTGGTGGCGGGATGGGAGCGGGCGGACTCGAGGAAGAGGCTGCGTAAGGCCACCCCGCGGTCCAGCAGCGCCTGGTCGACCGGGAGCGCGGCCCGGACGGCGGCCTCGCTCTGGGCGCCCCCGGGCACCATCGCGTCCACCCCGCGCGTGCACAGGGCCGCCAGCTCGGTGACCGTGACGCGCACGGTCTCCACCCCGTGCAGGACCTCGACGAGGCCCGTGGAGGACCTCAGCCGGCGGGCGTCGAGGTAGTCGGCGGTCAGCGCCAGCAGTTCCTCGCGCCGTCGGGACACGTCCCTGCGGCGCCGTTCGATCTCCTCCTCCTCGTCGGCGAGCAGCGCGTCGGCCGCGGCATGCGGGCTGCGCGCGATCCACGCGTCGTGCTCCACCTGCTCCAGCAGCCGCATGGCCGCCAGCCGGCTGCGCCGCTCCCGCACCTCGCCGACGGTGACGCCCAGGCTTTTGGCCAGCTCCTCGTCGGTGTACCGGGGTCGTTGCACTTCGGCTCGGTACAGCTCTACATCGACCCGGTCGAAGATCGATTGCATGCTCCCCCTGTCCAGTAGTGGTTTGACCACTTGCTGTCACATGACAGGCGCATGCCCTCCATCGGTGCGGATAGTCGTTCGCTGCCCCACCGCGACCGAGGAAAGGGACACCAGATGGAACGCCTGCGGGCGAACGCCGGAGCCGCGCCGACGACCGCGTCGACGACCGGGACGACGGCCGGGACGACAGCCTTCTCCACCACTCGCTGTACGGTCCGGCCGCCCTCCCCGGCCGCCTCCGGAGAAGACGGCAACATCTGGGACCTCTTCCCCGCGCACGGAGGTTGACGCGTCGGCGCCGGTCCGCCGGTGCCTCTCCCTTTGTCTCCTTCTGTGCCCCTGGCACAGGTACGCCCTCACGGAGGAACGCACCATGCAGCAGATCGACTACGACTTCGTGTTCACCGACGCCGAGCGCGACGCCCTGCGCGAGGTCCTGCTGGACGTCGTCACCAGCCCGTACAGCGACTTCGACGCCTACATGGCCGACGTCTCCGGCCTCCGCAAGGACCGCCGGCTCGGCTCCCGCTTCACCGACTTCTGCGAGATGTCGATGCTGCGGGACTTCTCCAAGAGCCCGCTCGTCGTCATCGGCAACGCGCCGATCGACCTGGACCTGCCCCGCTTCGGATCGGCCGACCCGGTGCACGAGAAGTACCAGCTGAAGAAGACCTTCGTCGCCGAGGGCTTCCTGGCCGCCTACGCGGTGCTCACCGGCACGGAGATCATCGGCCACCTCAGCGTCAACGAAGGCGACTTCTTCCACGACATCTACCCGAAGGAGTCCATGTTCGACACCCAGTCGCAGAAGACGCTGGGCACGCTCAAGTTCCACCGGGACTTCGCCAACCACTTCGTCAGCCCCGACTTCGTCAACACCCTGACCCTGCGCGACACGCCGACCAACGAGGTGTACTCCACCTTCACGGTCACCCTGCACGCGCTGGAGGAGCTCTCCGACTCCGACCTCGCCGTCCTCACCGAACCGCGCTTCCACACGCCGTTCGACGACGTCTCCACCCACGAGGGCAACATCCTGCACGACCGTCGCGCCCGGAACCACGCGATCATCAACGGCGACGAGGGCGCGCGGGTCTTCGAGGACCGCACCCGGGGGCTGGACGAGGAGGCGCAGCAGGTACTGGACCGCTTCGTCGCCGCGCTGCACAGCCGCAAGCAGATGCGGGTCTCGCGGCCGGGCGACTCGGTGACCTTCTCCAACCGGCACGTCATCCACGGCCGTGAGGTGCGCGCCGTCAACGACCTCGAAGGGCTCAAGCAGCGCTGGCTGCTGAAGACGCACAACGTCTACACCCGCAAGGCCTTCGAGGAGTTCTTCCTCGGCGACCGCTACGGCGTGGTCAACGGCTGACCCACATGATCATCGTCACGGGTGCCGGCCAGGGCATCGGGGCCGCCATCGCCCGTCGCGCCGCGGCGCTGGGCCGACCGGTGTGCGTCAACTACCGGTCCAGCGCCGCGGGCGCCGCGCGGGTGGTCGCGGACCTGCGCGCCGCGGGTGTGGACGCGCTGGCCGTGGAGGCCGACGTCACCGAGGAGGACGAGGTGGAGCGGCTGTTCACGACCGCCGAGGACGAGCTCGGTCCGCTCACCGCCGTCGTCAACAACGCCGGGGTCACCGGCGGCCTGGGCCGGGTCGTCGATCTGGAGATCGGCCAGCTGGACACCGCCTACCGCGCGGTCCTGCGCAGCGTGGTGCTGTGCACGCGGCAGGGGCTGCGCAGCATGGCCCGCAGCCGCGGCGGCGCCGGAGGCTGCGTCCTCAACATCTCCTCCACCGGCGCGCGTACCGGAGGCGGCCACGAGTGGGTGCACTACGCCGCCCTCAAGGCGGCGGTCAACGCGCACACCTGGGGCGCGGCCCAGGAGGCGGCGGCGGACGGCGTCCGCGTCAACGCCGTCGCCCCCGGGCTGATCGACACCGGGCTGCACCAGGCCAACGGCGTGCCGGACCGGCCGGACCGGTTGCGGACGACCGTGCCGCTGGGCCGCATCGGCTCGCCGGAGGAGGTCGCCGAGGCCGCCGTCTTCCTGCTCTCGCCGGCCGCCTCCTACATCACCGGATCCGTCCTCGAAGTGGGCGGCGGCCGCTAGGCCCCGCCCCGCACACGGAAGAAGCTCCCATGTCTCCAGCGACCACTCGCCTGCTCGAACCGCACACCGCCCTCCACCTGGACACGCCCCCGCACGTGATCACCGAAGGTTCCGGCATCACGGTGCGCGACGAAGCCGGCGCCACCTTCGTCGACGGGGTGGCCGGCCTGTGGAGCGTCACACTCGGCTACAGCGAGCCCCGGCTGGTGCGCGCGGCCACCGAGCAGATGACCAGGCTCCCCTTCTACGGCTCGTTCAACCACCGCACCAACGACGTCGCCCTGGCCCTCGCCTCCGACATCACCGACATCGCCCCGATCCCGATGGGCAAGGTCTTCTTCGGCAACTCCGGTTCGGACGCGAACGACAGCGCCATCAAGTTCGCCCGCTACTACCACTGGGCGCAGGGGCGGCCCGAGCGCCGCAAGGTGGTCTCGCACAGCTGCGGTTACCACGGCACGACGCTCGCCGCCGGGTCCGCGACCGGGCTGCCGCACATCCACCACGGCTTCCAGCTCGCCACCGACGACTTCCTGTCGGCGCACTGCCCCAACCCGCTGCATCCCGCCTCCCGCGGGATGAGCGAGGCGGAGCAGGTGGACTGGCTCGTGGAGGACTTCGAGGACCTGCTGCTCGAGGCGGGCCCCGACACCGTGGCCGCCTTCATCTCCGAACCGATCCTGGGCGCCGGCGGCCTGATCATCCCGCCGGCCGGCTACTTCGCCCGCGTCCAGGAGGTACTGGACCGGTACGGAATCCTGTTCATCGCCGACGAGGTCATCACCGGCTACGGCCGCACCGGCTCGATGTTCGCCACCACGGAGTTCGGCCTCACGCCCGACATCATCACGACGGCCAAGGGGCTGTCGTCGTCCTACCTGCCCATCTCGGCCACGCTGGTGAGCGAGCGCGTCAGCGACGTCCTGGCGGAGGGCAGCAGGCAGATCGGGACGTTCGGCCACGGGTTCACCTACTCCGGTCACCCGGTGGCGGCCGCCGTGGCCCGCGAGACCCTGGCCGTCCTGCGCGAGCGTGACATCCCGGGCCACGTCCGCGGGACGGCGCCGCGCCTGGGACGCGCGCTGGAGAAGTTCCGCGGCGCCGACCTGGTGCGGGACGTGCGGTACCACGGCCTGCTGGGCGGCGTCGAGTTCGACCCGGCGCAGGGCGGCACGGAGCCCGGCGCGCTCGGCCGGGCCGTCCTGCGGGCGGCCGAGGCGAACGGGCTGCTGCTGCGGGCGATGGGCGACACCGTCGTCTTCGCGCCGCCGCTGATCATCACCGCCGACGAGATCGACGACCTGGCGGAGCGGTTCACCGCGGCCTACCACGACGTACTCGCCTCCCTCCGCCGGCAGGCGGCCTGACCCGCAAGGAGCAGCCCGATGGCCATCGGCATCCTCGCCACTGGCTCGTTCTTGCCCGACCAGGTCGTCACCAACGACGACCTCGCCCAGGTGGTGCAGACCTCCGACGCGTGGGTGACGGCCCGGACCGGCATCCGTGAACGCCGCCGGGCCGACCCGCGGCACCACACCTCCGACCTGGGGCACCGCGCGGCGCTGGCCGCCCTGGACGACGGGGGTCTCGCCCCGGACCAGCTGGACGCGCTCGTCGTCGCCACCAGCTCGCCCGACCAGATCCAGCCCTCGACCGCCTGCAACGTGCACGCCAAGCTGGGCCTCACCCAGGTACCGGCGTTCGACGTCGGGGCCGTGTGCAGCGGGTTCGTCTACGCCACCGCGACCGCCGCCGGACTGATGGGCTCCTTCCCGCAGTACCGGCACGTCATGGTGGTCGGCTGCGAGGCGTACAGCCGCATCCTCGACTACGAGGACCGGGGCACCTGCGTCTTCTTCGGCGACGGGGCCGGCGCCGCGGTCCTCGGCCACGTCCCGGACGGGTACGGCATCCTCGGCTGCGACCTGCTGACCGACAGCACCCAGCTGGACGTGGTCGGCGTGCCGGCCGGCGGGACGCGCGAGCCCGCCAGCCGCCGCACGGTGGACGAGCGCCGCCACTACTTCCACATGGACGGGCGCCGGGTGTGGAACTTCGCCACCCAGGCCGTTCCCCGGGTGGTGAAGGGCGCTCTCGCCTCCGCCGGACTGGACGTCGGCGACGTGGACCTCCTCATCACCCACCAGGCCAACGCCCGGCTCATCGAGGAGTGCGCCGCCCGCTCGGGCGTCCCCCTCGACCGCATCCCCATGACCGTGGACCGCTACGGCAACACCGCGGCGGCCTCGGTGCCCATCACCCTGGACGAGGCGCGTGCCTCGGGCCGGCCACGGCGCGGTGACGTCGTGGTGCTCGCCGCCGTCGGCGGTGGCATGACCGCAGGCGCCCTCGTCCTGCGCTGGTACTGACCCACACCCCTGGAGACCTCATGACCGCGCCCGCAGTCGCCCCGGTGGACCACTCCCCGTTCCGGGAGCCCAGCCCCTCCCCGGCGCAGGACACGCCCCGGCCCTCCTCCGTGTTCACCGAGTTCGCCCGCACGCACATCGCCCCGCGGGCCGAGGCCGCCTACCGGGCGGAGATCCTCGACCGCCTGTCCTGGCAGCGCCTGGCCGACCTCGGCCTGTGGAGGACCGGTGTCCCCGAACGGCTCGGGGGCACCGGCGGCACCTGGCGTGACCTCGCCGAGCGCATCGCCGACGTCGCCCGTGCGGCCGACGACCTGGGTTTCGTGCTGTCCCTCATCGCCCACGCCGGACTGGTGCGGGCGCTGGTGGAGCACGGCAACGCCTACCATCACACCACCGTGCTGCCGCCGCTCCTCCAGGGCGCCGTCGGCGCGACCGCGCTGACCGAACCGCACGGCGGCTCGGACGTCGCCCGCACCCGCACCACCGGTGAGCGGACCGCCGACGGCTGGCGCCTGAGCGGGACGAAGGACCACATCACCAACGCCCCCGTCGCCGACCGGGCCCTGGTGCTCGGCCGCGTCCCCGAACTGGGCCGCAGGGACATCACGTTGTTCCTCGTCAACCTGCACAGCCCCGGCGTGCGCCGCGGGCGGCCCGAGGAACTGCTCGGCCTGCGCACCAGTCCCACCGGCGCCCTCCACCTGGACGGTGTCCTGCTGCACCGGGACGCCGTGCTGGGCCTGCCCGGTGAAGGGCTGCGCACCCTCTACGACGTGATCAGCTTCGACCGCGCCCTGTACGGCCTCGTCATCGCGGCCTTCCTGGAGCCCCAGCTCGAGCGGACCGTCGCCTTCGCCCGCCGGCGTGAGGCCTTCGGCACGCCGATCCTCGACCACCAGTACGTCCAGGGGCGGATCACCGACATCCGGGTCACCGTCGAGGTCGCCCGGGCCACCGCCCTGGCCGGCATCGACGCCCTGGTCGCCCGGGACGCCGAGGCCTCGCTGCGCTGCTCCGTCGCCAAACTGGTGGGCTCCGAGGGCCTGGTCGAGGCCGCCCAGAACCTCATGTGCATCCAGGGGCACGCCGGGTTCATGCGCGGTCCGCTGACGCGCATCGTCCAGGACGCGCTGGGCACCCTGATCGCGGGGGGAACCAGCGAGATGCAGCGCAAGAACATCCTCAACCAGATGCTGGCCCACCACACGGACTGACCCCCGTGGGCCATGACCCCCGTGGGCCGGTCCGTCCGACCCTGTGGACGCACTCGGAACGAGGAGCCGATGACCGCGACATCCGCCGAACCCGCCACCCCCTCGTCACGCTCGCTGGGGCGCCCCTTCCTCTGGTTATGGAACGCGTGCGCGGGTTCGAACCTGGCGGACGGCATCTACCAGGTCGCCCTGCCGGTCACCGCCGTCCAGCTGGGCGGCGGTGCCGGGGGCGTCGCGCTGGTGGCCGCCATGTCCCGTGTCCCGTGGCTGCTCTTCGCCCTGTTCTCCGGGATCCTCGTCGACCGGTACGACGAACGCCTGCTGATGCGCATCGTCAACGGCGTCCGCGTCGTCGTCCTCGGCGCCGTCGCCGTGCTCCTCGGCCTGGGCCAGGGCAGCATCCCGCTGCTCGCCGCCGCGGCGTTCCTCCTCGGGATCGCCGAGACCGTCTTCGACACCGCCTTCCACACCACCACGCCGGGGCTGGTACCACCCGCCCAGCTGGAGAAGGCCAACTCCCGCCTGCAGGCGGCCGAGATCACCACCAACCAGATGGCCGGGCCGCCCCTCGGCGGTCTGCTGCTCGGCCTCACCGCCGCGCTCGCCTTCGGCGCCACCGCCGTCCTCTACCTCGCCACCGTGCTCGCCCTGCTGGCGCTGCCGAGGCCGGACGGACGGAGCGCCGCGGCGGCGGCGCCCGGCCCGGGCGGCGTGTTCCGCGACATCCGCGCCGGACTGAGCTTCCTCGTCGGCCACCGCACCCTGCTCGTCTACGCGGTGGGCGTCGGCCTGCTCAACCTCGCCTGGGCCGCCGTCTACGCGGCGCTGCCGGTCTTCGCGCTGCGTCCCGGTCCCCTGGGACTGAGCAGCTCGGCCTACGGCGGCCTGCTGATGATCGCCGGGGTGGGGGGCCTGGCCGTCGGGCTGCTGTCGGCCACCGCCACCGCCCGCCTGGGCAACCGCCCGTGCATGGCACTCGGCCTGGCCGGCATGTCCGCGGGCTTCCTCCTCCCCGGCCTCCTGCCGACCACACCCGCCCTGGGTGTCGGGATGGGCTGCACCGGCCTGCTCGTCCTGGTCAACGTGGTCACCGTCTCCTACCGCCAGCGGACCGTGCCCAAGGAACTGCTGGGCCGGGTCACCTCGGCCTACCGCCTGATCGCCTTCGGCTGTCTGCCGGTGGGCTCTGCCCTGGCCGGCCTGGTCGGCGGCCACTTCGGTCCGCGTGCGGTCCTGCTCCTCGCCGGATCCGTCGTCCTCGCCACCGCGATCCCCATGATCAGTGCCACCCGTCCCGCCCCGCCCCCGACCGAAGTCCTGGAGGCCCCGTGACCGTCACCGTTCCCCCCGCCGTCGACGCCGGCGGTACCGGCGTCGAGGCCGCCCTCTCGCCGGCGACCCTGGACCATCCGCTGGTCCGTCACTGCCCCCACCTGTACGGCAGTCCCCGCTGGCTGCGGGTCGAGGCGCAGGCCCATCCCGGTGACGCCTTCTACACCTGGGTGCGCGGCGCGGACATGACCGCCTTCGCCCCCGCCTACGGGTTCGGCGCCGCCGACAACCCGTGGCCGTTCGCCCGGCCCGACCTCTTCGCGGCCGACGTCACGGGCACCGGCACCGGCCACGAGGCGCTGCTGCCCGGCTTCACCGTCGGCGGACGGCGGCCGGGGCACAGCAGGTTCCACACCGGCGGTCCCGCCTGGCAGCGGGCCGAGGCCCTGACGCTGCTCCTGGGCACCGCGGCCGAGCACGCCGCCGGCCGGGGCGCCTCCTGCCTGGCCGCGCTGTACTGCTCCCCCCAGGACGGCGACCTCGCCAAGGCCTTCCGCGCCCACGGGGGTGTGCGGCTCCCCTCCCACGGCACCAACGTCCTCGGCCTGCCCGGCGACGGCCGGCCGGACTGGCTGGCCTCGCTGCCCCGCAAGCAGCGGGCGAAGGAGAAGGCGGACCTGCGCAGGCTCGAGGAGGCGGGCGTCCGGTTCGAGGTCTCCCCGCTCCGGGAGCCGGACCTGGACCGGATCGTCCCGCTGGAGCTGGGCCTGTACAGCAAGTACGGCCACGACTACGCGCGCGACGAGGCGGTGGCCCTGCACCGCGCCTACCTCGACCACCTCGGTCACGACGCCCTGCTGGTGCGGGCCCGCCGGGACGGGGCGGACATCGGGTTCGTCTCGCTCGTCCGGCACGGCTCCCGGGCGTGGATCCGCCAGGCCGGCTTCCACCCCGAGGCCTGTGAGGGGCTGCCCGTCTACTTCGGCGCCGCGCTGCACGAACCGATCGCCTGGGCCTACCGCAACGGCGTGCGCTGCCTGGACCTGTCCATCAGCTCCGACGCCGTCAAGCGGCGCCGCGGTGCGCGGACGCTCGCGCGCGACGCCTGGTTCATCCCGCTCACCGACGCCGCCCGGCGCCATCTGCACCGTCTCGCCGAGGGCGTCGGCGAGACGGCTTCCACTGTCCCCGCCGTCCCCGCCGGCGCCGTCCCCACCGTCCCCGCCACAGAGAAGGCGTCATCATGACCACCTCGCCCACGACCCGCACCTCGACGGACCCGTCCTCCCTCGTCGGCTCGACCGCCCGCGTCACCCACCGGGTCACGGACGAGGACTCCGCCACCCGCTGGGGCAACGACCTGCCCGTCCTCGCCACCCCGGTCCTGCTGTGGCTGACCGAGATCGCCGCGATGAAGGTCGTCGAACCGGCCGTCGGCGCGGGCGACATGACCGTGGGCCTGGCGCACGACTCGGCCCATCTCGCGCCGACGCCCGTCGGCGAGGAGGTCACGCTCTCGGCCACCCTGACCGCCGTCGACGGCCGCAAGCTGGTCTTCGAGGTCGAGGCGCGCGACGCGGAGGCGGTGGTGCTGCGCGGCCGGCACACGCGTGCCCTCATCGACCGCGAGCGGTTCGTCGGCCGTC
>NZ_JACADT010000420.1:0-4745 GCF_013421635.1 Streptomyces sp. UH6
TCGCGGACGGGAATGCGGCCGATGGCCTGGGGTCGCTTCATGGTTCTGCCTTCGACGTGATCGGAATGCCGGAGCGGGATCGGGGCGGGGCCGGTGGTGCCTAGCGGCCCGCGGGCGAACGACGCCCGCCCGGCGGGCCGCGCCGGCCCGTCCGGCCGGAGGCCCGCCGCCCGCGGAGCGGGGGTGGCGCCTCGCGCCGCTCCTCCCGCAGGTAGGAGACGAGACCGGAGCGCAGATACCGGTCGGCGGCGTCGGCCGCCTCGCGCGCACAGCGCTTGCCCATCAGGGCGCACAAGCTGTAGCCCGAGTCCTCGAAGCGGTGGCGCACCACCGGGTCGGCGGGAGATGCGAGCATCACCCGTTCCCAGGCCCGGTACCGGCTGAGATGCCGGGCCACTTCGGCCTTGGCCGGGAGCAGCATGGGGCGGGCCCCCTCTCGATGCTTCGGACGATTCCTGGGCAGGCTTGTCACCCATGGTGCACATGGGACCACGCAGCGTCTTGTTGGGGCTTCAACGACCGCAGGAGTCGCCCCGGGTTGCACGAACGGCGTAAGACTCTCACTCTGAAGATGACTCTGAAGCGAACAACACTCACGCTTCGTGTTCGGGGGCTCGTGTCCGCCAAGTGGCACGAGGAGGCGAGGAGCTTCGCCCGTGAGGAGCCAACGACGATGAAGACAGCAGTGCCCTGCTACTACCACCTCGACGTGGAGGTCGGTCCCCAACGGGTCGACCAGGTCGGCCGCATCCTGGCCGCACACCTCCGGTTCTGGAGCCTCGACAACCTCGTCGATCCCGTCCGCCGCGGCGCCGAGGTGCTGCTGCGCGCCATCGACGAGCACGCCACCGACAAGCAGACCTCCATCGAGATGTGGTGGAACGGTCAGCACCTGATCACCGCGGTCGGCCAGAACGACCGCAACCTCCGTCCCGACCTGGAACTGCGCCCCTGCCTGACCCACATCGCCGCGCACAGCGACGGCTGGGGCTGGTGCGACACGGGCGCCGGCCGGATCATCTGGTTCACCCGGCGCGCCCGCTCCGGGGAGCGCGTGCCGCTGGTGCCGGTCGGTCCGGACCCGCTGGTCACCGAGGCCCTCGACCTGCCGCGGGAGACCGAGCCGGTGCCGGCCCTGAGGGGATGCGCACCGCCCGAAGTGGCCGTCGCCGTGCACGAGAGCGTGGTGACGCGGTGACGGGGCGCAGGACCGAGAGCGCTGGGGCGCCCGTGTGGAGCGGGCGCCCCAGTCCGCTGGGCGCGACCTACGACGGCCAGGGCACCAACTTCGCGCTCTTCAGCGAGGTCGCCGAGCGCGTCGACCTGGTCCTGGTGGACGACGACGGCTC
Source organism: Streptomyces sp. UH6 (assembly GCF_013421635.1). Lineage (NCBI taxonomy): Bacteria > Bacillati > Actinomycetota > Actinomycetes > Kitasatosporales > Streptomycetaceae > Streptomyces > Streptomyces sp. UH6. The sequence goes on from NZ_JACADT010000420.1 coordinate 1,350, forward strand.
GCACCGCACGGTGACCCTCCACGAGGTCGACGGCTTCGTCTGGCACTGCTACCTGCCCGGTGTGGGCCCCGGCCAGCGCTACGGCTACCGGGTCCACGGCCCCTGGGACCCGTCCCTCGGGCACCGCTGCAATCCGCGCAAGCTGCTTCTCGACCCCTACGCCCGGGCCGTCGACGGCATGCCCGACGACCACCCCTCGCTGTACGAGCGGGCCCCGCGCGGCCGGTCGTCGTCCGACAGCGGCGGTCACACCATGCTCGGCGTGGTCACCGACCCCTACTTCGACTGGGGCGACGACCGTTCACCCGGACGGCCGTACGCGGACTCCGTCATCTACGAGACCCACGTCCGCGGCCTCACCCGTACCCACCCCAAGGTGCCGGCCCGGCTGCGCGGCACCTACGCCGGCCTCGCCCACCCCGCGGTGATCGAACACCTCACCTGCCTCGGGGTGACGGCGGTCGAACTGATGCCGGTGCACCAGTTCGTGCAGGACGGTGTCCTGCAGGGCAGGGGACTCACCAACTACTGGGGTTACAACACGATCGGCTTCTTCGCCCCGCACAACGAGTACGCCGCCCGCGGCACCCGCGGCGAACAGGTGAACGAGTTCAAGGCGATGGTGAAGTCGCTCCACGAGGCCGGCCTCGAGGTCATCCTCGACGTGGTCTACAACCACACGGCGGAAGGCAACGAGAAGGGCCCCACCCTCTCCTTCCGCGGCATCGACAACGCCTCCTACTACCGCCTGGTCGACGGCGACTGGGCTCATTACTACGACACCACCGGCACCGGCAACAGCCTGTTGATGCGTCACCCCTACGTGCTGCAGCTCATCATGGACTCGCTGCGGTACTGGGTGACCGAGATGCACGTCGACGGCTTCCGCTTCGACCTGGCGGCCACCCTGGCCCGGCAGTTCCACGAGGTCGACCGGCTGTCGGCGTTCTTCGACCTCATCCAGCAGGACCCGGTGATCAGCCGCGTCAAGCTGATCGCCGAACCGTGGGACCTCGGCGACGGCGGCTACCAGGTGGGCAACTTCCCGCCCCTGTGGTCGGAGTGGAACGGCCTCTACCGCGACGCGGTGCGCGACTTCTGGCGGGCCGAGGACGACAGCCTGGCCGAATTCGCCTCCCGGCTGACCGGCTCCTCCGACCTCTACGAGCGCGACCGCCGCCGGCCGCGCGCCAGCATCAACTTCGTCACCGCCCACGACGGTTTCACCCTGCGCGACCTGGTGTCGTACAACGACAAGCACAACGAGGCCAACGGCGAGGACAACCGCGACGGCGAGAGCCACAACCGCTCCTGGAACTGCGGCGTCGAGGGCGAGACCGACGACGAGGGCGTCCTCGAACTCCGCGCCCGCCAGCAGCGCAACCTCCTGGCCACCCTGCTGCTCTCCCAGGGCATCCCGATGATCTGCCACGGCGACGAACTGGGCCGCACCCAGCGCGGCAACAACAACGCCTACTGCCAGGACAACGAGATCTCCTGGATCGACTGGCGCGGCCTCGGCCCGGAGCAGCGCGAGCTGACCGCCTACACCCGCCGCCTGATCGCGCTGCGCCGCGAGCACCCCGTGCTGCGGCGGCGACGCTTCTTCCGCGGCGAGACCCCGGTCCGCGAGGGACGGCCGCTGCCCGACCTGGTGTGGCTGCTGCCGGACGCCACCGAGATGGCCGACGAGGACTGGCACCGCAGCGGCGCGCACGCGCTCGGGGTCTTCCTCAACGGCGACGCCATCGCCGAACGGGACTCCTACGGACAGCGGGTGATCGACGACTCCTTCCTGCTGCTCTTCAACAGCCACTGGGAGCCGACGGCCTTCCGGCTGCCGTCGGCCGCCTACGGCGAGCGGTGGACGGCGCTGGTCGACACGGCGGACCCGCAGGGCATGCCGGACGAGTCCGAGCACAAGGCCGGCACCGAACTCGTCGTCTCGTCACGCAGCCTGGTGGTGCTGTCGCGGCCCCCGGCGACGGACCCTTCGGACGGGCTGACGGGCTGACGGGCTGACGGGCTGACGGGCTGACGGGCCTATCCGGTGGGCCGGTGGAGCCCGGACGGAAGCGGCGGCGGCGCCCCGGTCAGGGGCGCCGCCGCGCCGGTCGTCGAACGCCGCTCGTCGCCCCGGTCAGGACCGGTCGCCGGAGGGCCGCATGCCGCCGAGCGGTCCGGTGGGCCGGTGGTAGACGGTGAACAGGGCGCCCTCCGGGTCGCGCAGCACCGCCTCCCGGTCCGTCGAGCGGAGCACCGAGCCGCCGTGCGCCTGGGTGGCGCGGGTGCAGCCGAGGACGTCCTCGACCGCGAAGTGGACCTGCCAGTGCGGCCGGATCGTCGGGTCGGGCGCGGCGCCGAGGGCACCGGACTCGATCCGGGCCACCTCCTCACCGCTGCTGACCACGACCACCTCCTCGCCGTCGTACTGGACCTCACAGCCCCCCGGGCGGCCGGAGGCCCACTCCAGGACCTCGCCGTAGAAGATCGCGGAGTCGAAGGCGTCCCGGGTGTGCAGACGGATGAGGACCGGTGAGGCCTTGCGCCAGGCCTCCCAGGCCCCGAAGATCTCGCCCTCCCAGATGCCGAAGGTGGCGCCGTCCCGGTCGGCGAGCAGGGCGGCGCGGCCGGGCGGCAGCGAGAGCGGGCCGACGGCCAGCGTGCCGCCGCGCTCCTGGACCCGGGAGGCCGTCTGGTCGGCGCTCTCCACCGCGAAGTACGCCGTCCAGCTGACCGCCATCTGCCACATGCCCGCCACGGCGGCGACCCCGGCGACGGGAACGCCGTCGACCTGGGCCACCCGGAAGGGGTCGCCCAGCCGCATGGAGCGCCACTCCCACCCCAGGACGGCGCTGTAGAACTTCTGGGTCGCGGCGAGATCGTGGCTGGTCAGGCTCACCCAGCCGGGAGCGCCGGAGATGGTGCGGGTGGAGCGCGGCCGTCCGGCGAGGGTGCCGGGGGGCGTGCTGTCGTCGTTCATGGCAGTCATGACAGTCCCACGTCCTGGAGTAAGGGGCGCCTGGGGCGAGGGGCCGGCGCGCGCACGGTCCGACACCAGTGTCCGGCCGGACCTCGTGCCGGTGCCTGTCGAGTACCCGGGCCTTTCGGCCGAAACGGTGGCCGCCGCGGGGACCCGCCGCGCGTCCGCCGCCGACGCCCGCCGACGGCGGAGGCCCCCCCGCCGGGACAGGCCCCCCGCCGAGACAGGCCCCCCGGTGGCAGGCGGCGGGACGAATGGCGACGATGTAGTTGAGCCCGAGGATCCCGCGGGAGCCTACGACGGACGCCGGAGGTCACTATGCGTACGGAGGGCCGTCCGGGTGACAGCGAACGGGACGGGACGCGGGCGGCTCCCCCGCCGGCGGACGTACCCGGGGCCGAGACCGACCGCGT
>NZ_JACADT010000421.1:0-4745 GCF_013421635.1 Streptomyces sp. UH6
CGGTGCTTTCCAGTCCAGCGCTTTCGCGCTTTCCTTTCCGGCGGTTCCGACTTTATCAGAAGTTCTGAGTCGGTTTTCCCGCCCTCCTGGTCAGCATCCCCGAACGTTCGTGAACGTTGCGGGTGCCCCCTGGGCGGAGCCGTAAACGTACTGGAGGGGAGCGCCCGTGTGCAAATCGAGGCGCTCCCCTCCTGCCGCACGTCCCGGCTCACGCGTGGATCACGTGTGGATCACGCGCTCACCGGGGTCGTACGCGGTGCTCAGACGTCGACCACGACCGGCAGGATCATGGGACGGCGGCGGTAGGTGTCGGAGACCCACTTGCCCAGGGTGCGGCGGATGAGCTGCTGCATCTGGTGCGGCTCGACCACGCCTTCCTGCGCCTGGCGCTCCAGCACCTCGACCAGCTTGGGCAGGACGTCACCGAAGGCCTTGTCCTCGATGCCGGAGCCGCGGGCCTGGATGTGCGGGCCCGCGCTGATCTTGCCGGTGGAGGAGTCCACCACCACGAAGACCGAGATGATGCCCTCGTCGCCGAGGATCTTGCGGTCCTTCAGCGCGGGCTCGCCGACGCCGCCGACGGAAAGGCCGTCGACGTAGACGTAGCCGGCCTGCACCTTGCCGGTGATCTTGGCCTTGCCGTCGATCAGGTCGACGACGACGCCGTCCTCCGCGATCACGATGCGGTCGTGCGGGACGCCGGTCAGGGCGCCCAGCTCGGCGTTGGCCCGCAGGTGGCGCCACTCGCCGTGCACCGGCATCAGGTTCCGCGGACGGCAGATGTTGTAGAAGTACAGCAGCTCGCCGGCGGAGGCGTGCCCGGAGACGTGCACCTTGGCGTTGCCCTTGTGGACGACGTTGGCACCCCACCGGGTGAGGCCGTTGATCACCCGGTAGACCGAGTTCTCGTTGCCGGGGATCAGCGAGGACGCCAGGATCACCGTGTCGCCGGGGACGATCCGGATCTGGTGGTCGCGGTTGGCCATGCGGGAGAGCGCGGCCATCGGCTCGCCCTGCGAACCCGTGCAGACCAGGACCACCTCGTGGTCCGGCAGGTCGTCCAGGGTCTTCACGTCCACGACCAGGCCCGGCGGCACCCGCAGGTAGCCGAGGTCTCTGGCGATGCCCATGTTGCGGACCATCGAGCGGCCGACGAAGGCGACCCGGCGGCCGTACTCGTGGGCGGCGTCGAGGATCTGCTGGACGCGGTGGATGTGGCTGGCGAAGCTCGCCACGATGACGCGCTTGCGGGCGCCCGCGAAGACGGACCGCAGCACGTTGGAGATGTCGCGCTCGGGCGGGACGAAGCCCGGGACCTCGGCGTTCGTCGAGTCGCTGAGCAGGAGGTCGATGCCCTCCTCGCTGAGCCGCGCGAAGGCGTGCAGGTCGGTGAGGCGGCCGTCCAGCGGGAGCTGGTCCATCTTGAAGTCGCCGGTGTGGACGACCATGCCCGCGGGGGTGCGGATGGCGACCGCGAGGGCGTCCGGGATGGAGTGGTTGACGGCGACGAACTCGCAGTCGAAGGGGCCGAGGCGCTCCCGGTTGCCCTCCGCGACCTCCAGGGAGTACGGACGGATCCGGTGCTCCTGGAGCTTGGCCTCGATCAGCGCGAGGGTCAGCTTGGAACCGATCAGCGGGATGTCCGGACGCTCGCGCAGCAGGTAGGGCACCGCGCCGATGTGGTCCTCGTGCCCGTGCGTCAGGACGATGCCCTCGATGTCGCCGAGGCGGTCCCGGAGGGACGAGAAGTCCGGAAGGATCAGGTCGATGCCGGGCTGCTCCTCCTCGGGGAAGAGCACGCCGCAGTCGACGATCAGCAGGCGGCCGTCGAACTCGAAGACGGTCATGTTGCGACCGATCTCGCCGAGGCCGCCGAGCGGGGTGACCCGCAGTCCGCCCTTGGGGAGCTTGGGCGGCGGGCCGAGTTCAGGGTGCGGATGACTCAAAAGACTCTCCTCACCACGCACGCCACGTGCCCGGAGGCACGTGGCGCGCGTGACGTTCGTGCGTAAGCAGTTGTCGTGTGGAAGATGCAGGCGCTGTCGCCCTGCGTATTCAGTTGTGAAGTCCGGTGCTCAGAGCTGTACCCCGCCCGCGGCGAGATCGAGCTTGAGCTGGTCGAGCTCCTGGGGGCTGAGCTCCACGAGGGGCGCGCGCAGCGGTCCGGCGGGCAGCCCCTGGAGGGCCAGGGCGGCCTTGGTGGTCATGGCGCCCTGGGTGCGGAAGACACCCGTGAAGACCGGGAGCAGCTTCTGGTGGATCTCGGCGGCCTTGTGCACGTCGCCGCCGAGGTGGGCCTCGAGCATCGCGCGCAGGTCCGGTGCGACCAGGTGGCCGACGACCGAGACGAAGCCCACCGCGCCGATCGACAGCAGCGGAAGGTTCAGGATGTCGTCGCCGGAGTACCAGGCCAGGCCCGAACGGGACAGCGCCCAGCTCGCCGCGCCCAGGTCGCCCTTGGCGTCCTTGTTGGCGACGATCCGCGGGTGCTCGGCGAGACGGACCAGGGTCTCCGTGGTGATCGGGACGCCGCTGCGGCCCGGGATGTCGTAGAGCATCACCGGGAGCCCGGTGGAGTCGGCGATCGCCGTGAAGTGCCGGTACAGCCCCTCCTGAGGGGGCTTGTTGTAGTACGGCGTCACGGTGAGCAGGCCGTGCGCTCCGAGCTGCTCGGCGGTGCGGGCCAGCTCGACGCTGTGGTGGGTGTCGTTGGTGCCGACGCCGGCGACGATGTGCGCCCGGTCGCCGACGGCCTCCAGTACGGCCCTCAGCAGGGCCGTTTTCTCCGCGTCGCTGGTGGTCGGCGACTCACCGGTGGTGCCGTTGACGATGAGACCGTCGTTGCCGGCGTCCACGAGGTGGGTGGCAAGCCGCTGGGCGCCGTCGATGTCGAGCGCGCCGTCCGCCGTGAACGGAGTCACCATGGCGGTAAGGACCCTCCCGAAGGGGGTCTGCGGAGTGGAGGTCGGTGCCATGCCTAACACGCTACTCGCTGTACCGGGCCTGGCGCGCCGTCGGGGGCCGGACATTGCGGATGAACCAGGCGAACGGGATCCCGGCACTGCCTGCTCGGGGGTTCAAGCAGTGCCGGGCCCGTATCGTCAGGCTAGATGAACTTCGCGAAGTCCTGCAATCCGGACACTTCGGGCGAGGGGGCGTTCGTCCCCCCGTGAAGGCCCGCAACGCCCGTGTTCCGCGGTCAGGGCGCGACGCGGCCGTTCTGGTTGAAGGCCTCGTAGGTGAGCGGCATGAGCTTGGCCCACTCCTGCTCCATCCGCTCCGCGACCATCTCGATCTCCCGCTGCGGGAACGACGGCACCCGGGCCAGCTCGTGCTTGGTGCGCAGCCCGAGGAAGTGCATCAGCGAGCGGGCGTTGCAGGTGGCGTACATCGACGAGAAGAGGCCGACCGGGAGGACGGCGCGGGCCACCTCACGGGCCACACCGGCCGCCAGCATCTCCTGGTAGGCGCGGTAGGCGTCCTGGTAGGTCTCGGTCATGGTGCGGGCCACCAGTTCCTGCTGCTCCGCGCTGCCCTCGACGAACTCGTACTTGCCCGGGCGGCCCTGCTGGACCAGCTTGCGGTCCGCGCCGGGAACGTAGAAGACCGGCTCGAGCTGCCGGTAACGGCCCGACTCCTCGTTGTAGGACCAGCCCACGCGGTGTCGCATGAACTCGCGCATGACGAAGATCGGGGCGCTCACGAAGAAGGTCATGGAGTTGTGCTCGAAGGGGCTGCCGTGCCGGTCCCGCATCAGGTAGTTGATCAGCCCCCTGGAGCGGCCGGGCTCCTTCTCGAGCTCCTCCAGGGACTGCTCGCCCAGGGTGGAGACGCGGGCGGCGAACAGCACGTCGGCGTCCGAGGCGGTGTGCTTCACCAGTTCGACGGTGACGTCGCTGCGGAAGCTTGCCGTGAGGTCGTCTGCGGGGGTGTCGCTCACTGTGGGGAATTCCTTCGGCGGGTCGGGCGGGCGGGTCCGGCCCTGGTGGGCGGGCCCTCGGCTGGCAGTCGCTCACTCTACGACGACGGCATGCGCCGGTCTGACCCCGTCCGCGGCTTTCGGTCGGCGCCCGGCCCGCCGTTCGGGCGGCCCCTGGGTGGTGGGGCCGGAAGGGGCTCGATAGCCTCACCGGGCATCGTTCGTGTGTATGGATCGTGGATCGAGTGAGGACCCGCCGTGCCCCTGCCCTTTCTGACGGCCGACCGCGCGTTCGACGGGGAGACGGAGGACGTCGTCCTGCCGTTTCACGACCGTCAGCGGTGGCGGCGGCCCTACCGGCCGGGTCCGCACCGGGTCGGGCTGGCCGCGCTGGTGCTGTTGCTCGCCTCGTTCGTGCTGGTCGCGGCCGTGATCATCGCGGCGACGGCCTCGGTGACCGGCGCCTGGGTCTGGTTCGGCGTGGCGCTGCTGCTGATCGCCGGGGCGCTGCGCGGGCTGCGGCTCGGGGTCTGGGTGAGTTCGGCCGGGCTGCGCCACGTCCGGTACTTCAGCACGCGGACCACGGCGTGGTCCCGGGTGGGGACGCTGCGGGTGGTGCAGCAGCCCGTGCGGTGGATGGGGCTGCCGCGGACCCTGCAGGGCCAGGGGCTGGTGCTGGAGGCCCGGAGCGGGCGCGGGGCCTCCTCCCCGGCCGACGGGCCGGTGGTGCTGCTCAGCACGCACAACGCGGACTTCCTGGGGCAGCCGGCCGCGTTCGACCGGGCCGCGGACACCGTGGAGGCGTGGGCCGACGAGTACCGGACGG
>NZ_JACADT010000422.1:0-4742 GCF_013421635.1 Streptomyces sp. UH6
GGACGAGCCCGGCCTGGTGGCGGACCCCTCCGCCTCCCACGCCCGGCCGACCCCCGCCACCGCGGTCCAGGCCGACGCGGCGGCCGCCCTGCGAACGGTGCTCGCGACCCTCACCGGCACCGACCGGCAGCGCACCCTCCTCGAGATCGTCCGGTCCGAGGCCGTCACCGCCGCCGGCCTGCGCGACGCCGACGGCGTCGACCCCGACCGTGACTTCAAGTCCCTCGGCTTCAGCTCCACCACCGCCGTCCGGTTCCGGGACGGGATCGTCGCCGCGACGGGACTCGCCCTGCCGGCCACCCTCGCCTTCGACCACCCCACGCCCCGTGCCGTCGCCCGCCACCTGGACACCCTCCTGAGCGGTCGTGACGACGCGGTCCCCGCGTACACGGTCGCCGAGGGCCACGGCCCGGGGCGTGGCGCCGGCGCGGACGAGCCCGTGGCGATCGTCTCCATGGCGTGCCGCCTCCCCGGCGGGGTCGCCTCGCCCGAGGACCTGTGGCGCATGGTGGCCGACGGCGGACACGGCATCACCCCGTTCCCGCAGGACCGGGGCTGGGACCTCGCCTCCCTCTACCACCCGGACCCGTCGCAGGCCGGCACGATGTACGTCCGCGACGGCGGCTTCCTGCACGACGCCGCGGAGTTCGACGCCGAGTTCTTCGGCATCTCGCCGCGTGAGGCGCTGGCGATGGACCCGCAGCAGCGGCTGCTGCTCGAGGTGTCCTGGGAGGCGCTGGAACGGGCCGGCATCGCCCCCGCCACGCTGCGCGCCAGCCTCACCGGCGTGTACACGGGCCTCATGTACCACGACTACGGGACCGGGGCCAACGGCACCGGCACCGGCCCCGCCGAGGGGTACGTCTCCACCGGCACCGCGGGAAGCGTCGCCTCGGGCCGGGTGGCGTACACCCTGGGGCTCGAGGGGCCGGCGGTGACGGTGGATACGGCGTGCTCGTCGTCGCTGGTCGCCCTGCACCTCGCCGTCCAGGCGCTGCGCAACGGCGAGTGCGACCTCGCCCTGGTGGGGGGCGTGGCGGTGATGGCGCAGACCACGTCGTTCGTCGAGTTCTCCCGCCAGCGCGGCCTGGCCGTCGACGGTCACTGCAAGCCGTTCTCGGACGACGCGGACGGCACCGGCTGGTCCGAGGGCGTGGGCGTGCTGCTGGTCGAGCGGTTGTCGGACGCGCGCCGCAACGGTCATCAGGTGCTGGCGGTGGTGCGGGGCTCGGCCGTCAACCAGGACGGTGCGAGCAACGGACTCACGGCGCCCAACGGGCCGTCGCAGCAGCGCGTCATCCGCGCCGCGCTGGCCGGGGCCGGCCTGACCGGCGCCGACATCGACGCGGTGGAGGCTCACGGCACGGGGACGACGCTCGGGGATCCGATCGAGGCGCAGGCGCTGCTGGCGACGTACGGTCAGGATCGCCCGGAGGACGGGCGGCCGCTGTGGCTGGGTTCGCTGAAGTCCAACATCGGCCACGCCCAGGCGGCGGCCGGTGTTGCGGGCGTGATCAAGATGGTCATGGCGATGCGTCACGGAGTCCTGCCCGCGACGCTGAACGTCCGGGAGCCGTCGTCGAAGGTCGACTGGTCGGCCGGGGCGGTCGAGCTGCTGACGGAGGCGCGGGAGTGGCCGGAGACCGCTGAGCGCCCGCGCCGGGCCGCCGTCTCGTCGTTCGGCATCAGCGGGACCAACGCGCACGTCGTCCTGGAGTCGGCCACGGAAGAGGCGGCGCTCCGGGAGGAGCCCAAGGCCGAGGCCGAGGCCGTGCTCCCCGTGGTGCCGTGGGTGCTGTCGGCGAAGTCGCCGGAGGCGCTGGCGGACCAGGCCGAACGCCTGCTGGCCCGGATCCGGGAGGACACGGAGTTCGCACCGCTGGACCTGGCGTGCTCGCTGGCCCTCACCCGTACGCATTTCGACCGGCGTGCGGCGGTGGTGGGCTCCGGTCGCGATGACCTCGTGCAGGGCCTGGAGGCGATCGCCTCCGGTGCGGTGACGGGCACGGCCGCGCGGGGCGGCGGGCGTTCGGCGTTCCTGTTCTCCGGCCAGGGTTCGCAGCGGGCCGGGATGGGCCGTGAGCTGTACGAGGCGTTCCCGGTGTTCGCGGACGCGTTCGACGCGGTCTGCGCGGAGCTGGACCGGCACCTGGACCGGCCGGTGAAGGAGCTGGTCTTCGACGCCGAGTCCGACCTCCTCGACCGCACCGTTTACACGCAGGCTGGGCTCTTCGCGGTCGAGGTGGCCCTGTTCCGGCTGATGGAGCACTGGAGCGTCACCCCCGACTACCTCCTCGGCCACTCCATCGGTGAGCTGGCTGCCGCGCACGTCGCCGGTGTCTGGTCCCTCGAGGACGCGGCTGCTCTGGTGGCTGCGCGGGGCCGGCTGATGCAGGCTCTGCCGGAGGGCGGGGCGATGGTCGCTGTCCAGGCGACCGAGGACGACGTCCTGCCCCTGCTCACGGACAACGTGTCCATCGCCGCCCTCAACGGGCCCACCTCGGTCGTCATTTCGGGCGACGAAGACGAGGTGCTGGCCATCGCGGGCCGGTTCGAGAAGTCGAAGAAGCTCCGCGTCAGCCACGCCTTCCACTCGCCGCGCATGGAACCCATGCTCGAGCAGTTCCGCACCCTCCTGCGGACGGCCACGTTCCACGCTCCCCGCATTCCGATCGTCTCCAACCTCACCGGCACCGTCGCCGGCGAGGAACTGCTGACCGCCGACTACTGGGTCAACCACGTCCGCCAGGCCGTCCGCTTCGCCGACGGCGTCCGCCACCTCGACACGCAGGGCGTGAGCACCTACCTGGAGCTGGGCCCCGGCGGGGTCCTGTCCGCCATGGCCCAGGAGACGGCGGCGGCCGACGCGACGTTCGTCCCGGCCCTGCGCAAGAACCGGCCCGAGACCGACGCCGTCGTCACCGCCCTCGCGGAGCTCCACACCCACGGCACCACCGTCGACTGGGCGGCCTACTACGCCGGCGCCGACGCCCGACGCGTGGACCTGCCCACCTACGCCTTCCAGCACCAGCGCTACTGGCTGGAGCCCTCTCCCGCCGGCGCCGGTGACCCCGTGGGGCTCGGACTGGACCGCACCGGGCATCCGCTGCTCGGTGCCGAGACGGAGGTCGCGGGGTCGGAGGCCGCCCTGTTCACGGGGTCCCTGTCCGCGTCCCACGCCTGGCTGGGCGAGCACGTCGTCATGGGCACCCGCCTGGTGCCCGGCACGGCCTTGGTGGACTGGGCCTTGCACGCGGGCGGGCGGGTCGGCGCGCCGTTGCTGGAGGAACTGACGCTGCACGCGCCGCTGGTGCTGCCCGAGAGGGGAGGGGTGTCCCTCCAGATCGCGGTCGACACCCCTGGCGAGGACGGGCGGCGAGACGTCCGCGTCCACTCCCGTGTCTCCGGCGACAACGGGGACGGGTGGGTGCTCAACGCCGCGGGCGTGCTCACGGACGCGGACGCGGATGCCGGTGCGTCCGTGCGGGACACCGGATCCCTGGAGGTCTGGCCCCCGGCCGGCGCCCGCGAGGTCCCGACCGGGGCCGCGTACGGCGAACTGGCGGAGACGGGGCTGGAGTACGGCCCTGCGTTCCAGGGGCTCGGCGCCGTATGGCGGCGTGGGGACGAGGTGTTCGCCGAGGTGGAGCTCCCCGAGGCGGCCGGTGGCGATGTCCACGGGTACGGCGTGCATCCCGCGCTGCTGGACTCCGCCCTGCATCCCGTGGCGCTCGGCCTGCTGTCGGCCCCGGAGCCCGGGGAGACGGACGGCCGGACCCGGCTGCCGTTCGCGTGGAGCGGCGTGAGGCTGCACGCCGTCGGGGCCCGGCGGCTCCGGGTGCGGCTGGCGCCTGCCGGGTCAGGGGTCCCGGGCGTCTCCGTCGTGTGCGCGGACGAGACCGGCGCCCCGGTGGCCTCGGTGGAGTCGCTGGAACTCAGGCCGCTCGAGGCGGATCAGCTCGCGCGGGCGGGAGGCGGCGGCGCGCCCGGGAACGACCTGTACCAGGTGGACTGGGTTCCGGTGGACGCGCCGACGGCGGCCGAGGACGGTGCTCCTGACGCGCTGGTGCTCACCGTCCAGGCCGCCGCCGAAGGCGCGGACGTGGACCGTGCGGCCGAGGCCCGCCACCAGGCGACACGGGTGCTGGAGCGGCTTCAGGTGTGGCTCGGCGGGAACCCCCCGGACGACCGCCCGGTGCTGGTGGTCACCCGCGGAGCGGTCGCCATCGACGGCGGTGACGTGCCGGACCCGGGAGCCGCCGGTGTGTGGGGCCTCGTGCGGTCGGTGCAGTCGGAGTACCCGGGGCGGGTCGTGCTCGTCGACACGGACGGCTCCGTCCGGGACCTCGCGTCCCTGGCACGCCTGGACGAGCCGCAACTCGCCGTGCGCGACGGAGTGCCGTACGCCGCCCGCCTGACACGGTCCGACGTGACGGCCGGGTCCGGCAGCCGCCCGGACGTCGACGGCACCGTCCTGGTGACGGGGGCCTCCGGCACCCTGGGCGGCCTGATGGCACGGCACCTGGTCACCGCGTGGGGGGCCCGGGACCTCCTCCTGGTCAGCCGGCGCGGCGCGGCCGCGCCCGGTACGGACGAACTCGTCGCCGAGCTGCGCGACGCGGGCGCGGCGGTGCGGGTGGAGGCGTGTGACGTCGGTGACCGTGCGGCGCTGTCCACCCTGCTGGCGACGGCCGTCGCCGGTGGCAGGCTGGCCGGCGTGGTGCACACCGCGGGCGTGCTGG
>NZ_JACADT010000423.1:0-4718 GCF_013421635.1 Streptomyces sp. UH6
CCAGGACGGCGGGGTCGCCGCCGCGGCGCTCGGCGACCTGGGCGGGGATCGGGTGGCCGGTGACCTGGCGGACGGTGTCGATGACCTGGCGGACGGAGAATCCGCTGCCGTTGCCGAGGTTGCAGATGAGGTGTTCGCCCGGGGTGGCGGCGTCCAGGGCGAGCAGGTGGGCGTCGGCGAGGTCGGCGACGTGGATGTAGTCGCGGATGCAGGTGCCGTCGGCGGTGGGGTAGTCGTCGCCGTAGACGGAGATGTGGTCGCGGCGGCCGAGGGCGACCTGGAGGATCAGCGGGATCAGGTGCGACTCGGGGTCGTGGCGTTCGCCGCGGTCCCCGTAGGCGCCGGCCACGTTGAAGTAGCGGAGGCTGACGGCGGCGAGGCCGTGGGCGTTCGCCTCGCTGGTGATCATGTGGTCGACGGCGAGTTTGGTGGCGCCGTAGGGGTTGGTGGGTGCGGTGCGGGCGGTCTCGGGGATGGGGACCGTCTCCGGCTCGCCGTAGGTGGCGGCGGTGGAGGAGAAGACCAGCTTGCGCACGCCCGCCTCGCGCATGGCGGTGAGCAGGGCGAGGGAGCCGCCGACGTTGTTCTCCCAGTACTTCTCCGGCCTGACGACGGATTCGCCGACCTGGGAGGAGGCGGCGAAGTGGAGGACGGCGTCGAAGGAGGCGTCGAGGTGGCGGCCGGCCTCGCGCAGGTCGGCCCGGACGAATTCCGCGCCCTCGGGGACGCCTTCGCGGAAGCCGGTGGACAGGTCGTCGAGGACGACGACCCGGTGTCCGGCCTCCAGCAGGTGCTGGGCGACGACGCTGCCGATGTAGCCGGCGCCGCCGGTGACCAGGTACTTGGCGCTCACGCGCTCGCCACCTCCCGAAGTCGTCGTGCCGCCGCCTCCGGCGGCACGTCGTTGATGAAGACTCCCATCCCGGACTCCGAGCCGGCCAGGAACTTGAGCTTGCCGGAGGTCCTGCGGATGGTGAACAGCTCGAGGTGGAGGGCGAAGTCGTCGCGTGTCACCCCTTCGTACGCGTCCAATCCGCTGAACGGCGCCTGGTGCCAGGCGGCGATGTAGGGGGTGGGCGGCTCGTCGGGCCCGAAGACGCGGTCGAAGCGGCGCAGCAGTTCGAGGTAGAGGCGGGGGAACTCGGCGCGCTGGGCCTCGTCGAGGGCGGTCAGGTCGGGGACGCGGCGGCGCGGGTAGAGGTGGACCTCGTAGGGCCAGTGGGCGGCGTAGGGGACGAAGGCGACCCAGTGTTCACCCTCGAGGACCAGTCGTTCGCCGGTGGACTCGCGGGCGACGATCTCGTCGAAGAGATTGGCCTCGGGGTCCTCGCCGCGTCGCGCCGCCAAGGACTGGAACATCCGTGCGGTACGGGGGGTGACGAAGGGGTAGGCGTAGATCTGCCCGTGGGGGTGACCGAGGGTCACCCCGATTTCCCGGCCCCGGTTCTCGAAGGGGAAGACCTGGACGACGGAGGAGAGTTGCGAGAGTTCGGCGGTCCGGTCGGTCCAGGCGTCGAGGACGAGCCGGGCCTGCTCCTCGGTGAGCGAGGAGAAGGAGGCGTCGTGGTCCTCGGTGAAGCAGACGACCTCGCAGCGGCCGGAGTCGCCGGCGAGGGAGGGGAAGCGGTTCTCGAAGACCACCACGTCGTAGGTGCTGTCGGGGATCTCGCTGAGCCGGTCGCCGTGGGTGGGGCAGAGCGGGCACTGGTCGGCCGGCGGGTGGTAGGTGCGGCCCTGCCGGTGCGAGGCGACGGCGATGTCGTCGCCCAGGAGGACGTCGTGGCGTACCTCGGAGCTGGTGACGGTGGCGTCCAGGGGCCGCCTGTCGACCGCTTCGCGCGGGGTGTCGCGCAGGTCGTAGTAGATGAGCTCGCGCCCGTCGGCAAGCCGGGTCGAAGTCTTCCTCACCGTGTCTTCCTCACCGTGGACCGCCTCCCGCCGCACCGCCCGGCTCCCTCGGATGTCCCGCCCGGATGCGCGATGCCTCGAACAGAAGTCAACATAACAGACCACAATAAAACGCGACCCGACCACGGATGTCACAATCCGAGGACGGGAATCACCAAGAGTGTTCAATCTTCGACAGCTCAGGTAAGACATTCCGCCGTGACCCTGTAACGCGCGACGAAGCGAGTTCCTATGCCCCCCACACATCTGGCAGCTGAGCTGCGACTCCCCGCCAACTGGCTCGACTACGGGCTGCTGGCCATCTACTTCCTCTTCGTGCTGGGCGTCGGCTTCCTGGCGCGCAAGTCGGTCAAGACCAGCCTCGACTTCTTCCTCTCGGGACGGTCGCTGCCCGCGTGGGTGACGGGTCTCGCCTTCATCTCCGCCAACCTCGGCGCCACCGAGGTCCTCGGAATGGCCGCCAACAGCGCCCAGTACGGCGTCTACACGGTGCACTGGTACTGGATCGGCGCCATCCCGGCCATGGTCTTCCTGGGCCTGGTGATGATGCCGTTCTACTACGGCTCCAAGGTCCGGTCGGTGCCCGAGTTCCTGCTGCTGCGCTTCGACAAGTCGGCGCACCTGCTGTCCTCGGTGCTCTTCGCCTTCGCCGCCATCCTGATCGCCGGCGTCAACCTGTACTCGCTGGCGATCGTGGTCGAGGCGCTGCTCGGCTGGCCGGAGTGGGTGGCCATCGTGGTGGCGGGCTTCTTCGTCCTCGCCTACATCACCATCGGCGGTCTCTCCTCGGCGATCTACAACGAGGTGCTGCAGTTCTTCGTCATCCTGGCGGCGCTGATCCCGATCACGGTCCTCGGCCTGAAGCGGGTCGGCGGCTGGGACGGCCTGACCGACTCGCTCACCGCGCAGAAGGGCGGCGACTTCGTCACCGCGTGGGGCGGCACCGGCATCGGCAGCGACAACCCGCTCGGCGCCAACTGGCTGACCATCGTCCTGGGCCTCGGCTTCGTGCTCTCCTTCGGCTACTGGACGACCAACTTCGCCGAGGTCCAGCGCGCGCTGTCCGCCAAGAACCTCTCGGCCGCCCAGCGCACCCCGCTGATCGCCGCGTTCCCGAAGATCTTCATCGTCTTCCTGGTGATGATCCCCGGCCTGGTCGCCGCCGTGCTGGTCCCCAAGATCGGCCAGGCGTCCTCGGGCCTGGAGTACAACGACGCGATCCCCTACCTGATGGGCCAGCTGCTGCCCAACGGTGTGCTCGGCATCGCGATCACCGGTCTGGTCGCGGCGTTCATGGCCGGTATGGCGGCCAACGTCTCCTCCTTCAACACGGTCTTCACCACCGACATCTGGGCGAAGTACGTGAAGCGGGGCGAGGAGGACGCCTACTACCTGCGCTTCGGACGGCTGATCACCGTGCTCGGCGTGCTGGCCTCGATGGGCACGGCGTTCCTCGCGTCGACCTTCTCGAACATCATGGCCTACCTCCAGACGCTGTTCTCCTTCTTCAACGTCCCGATGTTCGTCGTCTTCATCATCGGCATGTTCTGGAAGCGGGCGTCGATGGTCTCCGGCTTCTGGGGCCTGCTAGCCGGTACGGTCTCGGCGATGGTGAACTACTTCGTCATCTACAAGCAGGGCATCATCGACATCCCCTCCGACCAGGGCGCCAACTTCGTCTCGGCGATCGTCGGCTTCGTGGCGGGTGCGGTGGTGATGGTCGCGGTCTCGCTCTTCACCCGGCCCAAGCCGATCGAGGAACTGCAGGGCCTGGTCTACGGCACCAAGTCGCCCGGCATGTCCGAGCCGGCCGCCGAGGGCGACGACGCCTGGTACCGCAGGCCCGCCCTCCTGGGCTGGGGAGCGATCATCCTGGCCGCCGCCTGCTACATCCCGTTCTCGTTCTAAGAGCGCACGCGGGAGAATGGAGAGACCATGTCCGAGTTTTCCGAGAAGGACGTCCAGCGGTCGGTCACCGAGCTGGAGACCAAGTCCGCCAGTGCCGCGCGCCTCTTCGACATCCGCCGCATCATCGGCTCGCTGTTCGTCGTGTACGGCGTGATCGTCACAATCTGCGGGATCGCGCCGTCCGACGGCTCGCTCGACAAGTCCGAGGGGGTCAACATCAACCTGTGGACCGGGCTGGCGATGCTGGCGCTGGGCCTGTTCTTCCTGATCTGGCTCAAGCTCCGCCCGGCCGCCCCGCCGCCGCCCCCGGTGGGCATGGAGGAACGGGAGCTGGGCGGCGACCACTGAGGTCCGCCGCACACGACGAGGGCCGGGCACCCCGCGGGGCGCCCGGCCCTTTCGCGTGCCGACGGGGACGGCCCGGTCAGGGCCGGTCCAGCAGGCCGGTGCGGGCGGCCAGCGCCGCCGCCTCCAGGCGGGAGCCGACACCGAGCTTCATCAGCACCCGCTGGACATGGGTGCGCGCCGTGCTGGGCGCTATCCCCATGCCCTGGGCGATCAGCCGGGTGTCCTCGCCCTCCGCGACCCGCACCAGCACTTCGGCCTCGCGCGGGGTCAGCGCGGACAGCAGCCGCCGCCCCTCGTCGTCGGGCTCCGCCACCGGGTGGAGCAGGTCGTGGAAGGCGCCCTGGAGCAGCCCCGGCGCGACCGCCGCCTCACCGGCCCGGGCCTTGACGATGGCCCGCTCGACCCCTTCGATCCGCTCGTCGTGGCGGACGTAGCCCGACGCCCCGGCCGCGAACGCCGCCGCGATGCCCCGGGGACTGGGCACCGGGCCCAGCACCACCACCGCCACCTGCGGCCGCTCCCGTTTGATCCGCTCCACCGGGTCGAACGCCCCC
>NZ_JACADT010000424.1:0-4718 GCF_013421635.1 Streptomyces sp. UH6
GGCGGGGCGCGGCCAGCGGGCCAGCCACTGCTCGTACACCGGCAGGACCCGGTTGACCGGCGTCTGCTGGAGCATGAATTCGCTGACCATCACTCCCCAGGCGCCCGCTTCGGGGCGCCGCCAGGGCAGGTCGCGGGCGTTCGCCTCGAACCAGGCGATCACGGGGGTGTGCAGGGGGACGGCGTCGGCGCTGGGGGCGGCCTGTTCCGCGGTGCTCCGCGGGGTGGGCGGCCCGTTCTTCGTGGGTGCGGTCATGGCGTCATCGATCCTGCCACGACCGCGGGGTCACCCGATGTGCCCAATCGGTCACCCGTTGGCAGTGCTTCAGGGTGCCGGAACGGCCTACCAGGATGATGATCCGGAAAAGTTGTGGTGGGCACGGCGGGTGCCGCCTGCGATGAGTCCGATCTCTCGTACAGTTTGCGCCGTGGGATCTTTGCGCAATCCGGTCGGGCCGCTTCCCTCCTCCATCTATTGGCGACGGAGGGCTGTCTTCTTTGTCGTGCTGCTCGCGTTGGCGGGGCTGGCCGCATGGCTGGTGACCGGCGGCCGCGGTGGTTCCGGCGACGACGCGGGCGGTCCGGACGGCAAGAATCCCGCGCCGTCGATCACCCCCGGCCCCTCGGGCTCGGGTCCCGCGATCGACGACACCCCCGGCGGGCGTGACGAGTCCGGCTCGGGCGGCTCGGGTGACTCCTCCGCCGGCACGTCGTCCGGCGGGTCGTCGGGCGGTACGGCGGAAGGCGCCGGGTCGGGCGAGGGCGACGGCGGCTCCGGTTCCGGCGGTGGCTCGGGCGGGGCGGGGAGTTCCTCCGGGGCCTCCGGCGGCTCCGGGGACGGCTGGACCAGCTCGGTGAGCAGGCTGCCGAGCGGCACGGACCTCGCCACCTGCTCCAAGACCGACGTGCGGCTGAGCCTGCGCAGTGTCCGCAACACCTACGAGGACGACGAGAAGCCGGTGCTGCGGCTGACGGTGAGCAACACGTCGGGCGGCGACTGCAAGATCGACCTCGGGCCGCGGGCGGCCGTCCTGAAGATCACCAAGGCCAACGCGGAGGACGACGAGACGTACTGGTCCTCGGCGGACTGCCCGGAGGACGGCGCGCTGCTGTTCCGGGTGCCGAAGGGCGGGTCCATCACCTACGAGGTGGAGTGGGACCGCAAGCCGAGCGACTCGGACAAGTGCGCGGCCGCCCCGAAGGGGAGTGCGGGGGCGGGAACGTATCTGGTGGTGGCCAAGAGCGGGGCGGCATCCAGCCCGCTGCAGGCGACGTTCACCCTCAAGTCCGACTGAGCCCCTGGGCCCGGCGCCCACCTGCTCCCGCAGGGTGAGGTGCCGGGCTTCCGGCGGGTGAGGCGGGAACCGGGCACGCCCCGCCTCCTCGGACGCGGGCGCCCCGCACATGGACGCCCCGCACATGGACGCGGGCGCCCCGCCCACGGGCGCCCGGGACGCGGGCGCCCCGGCCACGGGCGCCCGGGACGCGGACGCCCGGGACGCGCGGCCAGGACCCGCGTTCGAGCCGAGAGCTAGACGTAGCGCTCCAGGATGGAGGACTCCGCGAGGCGGGAGAGGCCCTCGCGGACGCTCCGCGCACGGGCCTCGCCGACCCCGTCGACGGTCTGCAGATCGTCGACGCTGGCGGCCAGCAGCTTCTGCAGCCCCCCGAAGTGCTCCACCAGCCGGTCGATGATCGCCCCCGGCAGCCGCGGCACCTTGGCCAGCAACCGGAAACCGCGCGGCGAGACCGCCGAGTCCAGCGCCTCCGGAGACCCGGTGTACCCCAGCGCCCGCGCCACCGTGGCGATGTCCAGCAGCTCCGTGTGCCCGAGCGCGTCCAGCTCGGACAGCGCCTCGTCCACCGAGCGGGACCGCTTCGGCGTCGGCTCCGGCACGTAGTCCCGGACGATCAGCTCACGCTCCGGCTCGACGCCGGCGATCAGCTCGTCCAGCTGGAGCGCCAGCAGACGCCCGTCGGTGCCCAGCTCCACCACGTACTCGGCGATCTCGGTGGCGATCCGGCGCACCATCTCCAGCCGCTGCGCGACCGCCGAGACGTCCCGCACCGTGACCAGGTCCTCGATCTCCAGCGCGGAGAGCGTGCCGGCGACCTCGTCCAGGCGGAGCTTGTACCGCTCCAGCGTGGCGAGGGCCTGGTTGGCCCGGGACAGGATGGCCGCCGAGTCCTCCAGGACCCGCCGCTGCCCGTCCACGTAGAGCGCGATCAGCCGCATCGACTGGGAGACGGAGACCACGGGGAAGCCGACCTGCTTGCTGACCCGGTCCGCGGTGCGGTGCCGGGTGCCGGTCTCCTCGGTGGGGATGGTCGGGTCGGGCACCAGCTGCACGCCCGCCCGCAGGATCTTCGAGAGGTCGGTCGAGAGCACGATGCCGCCGTCGAGCTTGCACAGCTCGCGCAGCCGGGTCGCGCTGAACTCGACGTCCAGCACGAAACCGCCGGTGGCCATCGTCTCGACGGTCTTGTCGGAGCCGAGCACGATCAGACCGCCGGTGTTGCCGCGCAGCACCCGCTCCAGGCCGTCGCGCAGGGCGGTACCGGGCGCCACGGCGCTCAGCGAGGCGCGCATCAGCCCGTCGGCACCGGAGCTCCCGCCGGACTTTCCGGGAGCTGAGGCCCGGTCGTTGGCTGCCACTGCTCTCCTCCGGTCGCAGATTCATCAGGCGCTTCCCGCGACGCGCACACTTCGCACGGACGGGCGAGACCGGGGCAAAGTCTACCGGCGGTCCCCGCTCTCCTGCCGGGCCTCTCGCGGACGGGAGCGCGGCAGGACCCTCAGCGCGTCCGAGATGTCGGCCACCTCGAGCACCTTCATCCCGGAAGGAATCTTCCCCGGATCGGCCGGGACCAGCGCATGTGTGAATCCGAGGCGATGGGCTTCGGCCAACCGCCGCTGCACGCCGGTGACCCTCCTCACCTCTCCGGCGAGCCCCACTTCGCCGATCGCCACCAGGTTCTTCGGCAGCGGGGTGTCGCTGGCCGCGGACGCCAGGGCCAGCGCGACGGCCAGGTCCGCGGCGGGCTCGGAGAGCCGCACCCCGCCCACCGTGGCCGAATAGATGTCCTGCTTGCCCAGCGCCTTGATCCGGCCGCGCTGCTCCAGCACGGCCAGCATCATCGAGACGCGGGAGGTCTCCAGGCCCGAGGTGGTGCGCCGGGGCGTGGGGATCTGGGTGTCGACGGTGAGCGCCTGGACCTCGGCGACCAGGGGGCGGCGGCCCTCCAGAGTGACCGTGAGGCAGGTGCCGGGTACGGGCTCGGCCCGCCGGGTGAGGAAGAGGCCGGAGGGGTCCGCGAGGCCGGTGATGCCCTCGTCGTGCAGTTCGAAACAGCCGACCTCGTCGGTGGTGCCGTACCGGTTCTTCACGCCGCGCACCAGGCGCAGCCTGGCGTGCCGGTCGCCCTCGAAGTTGAGGACCACGTCCACCAGGTGCTCCAGCAGGCGCGGACCGGCGATGTTGCCGTCCTTGGTGACGTGACCGACCAGCAGCGTGGACATGCCGCGCTCCTTGGAGGCGCGGATCAGCGCGCCCGCCACCTCGCGGACCTGCGCCATGCCGCCGGGGGCGCCGTCGATCTCCGGCGAGGCGACCGTCTGCACCGAGTCGAGGATCAGCAGGGACGGCTGGACGGCCTCGATGTGACCGAGCACCGTGGACAGGTCCGTCTCGGCGGCGAGGTAGAGGTGGTCGTGGATGGCGTGGATGCGGTCGGCGCGCAGCCGGACCTGGCTCGCGGACTCCTCGCCCGTCACGTAGAGCGTGCGGTGCTCGGAACTCGCCGACTTGGCGGCGACGTCCAGCAGCAGCGTCGACTTGCCGACACCGGGTTCGCCCGCCAGCAGGACCACGGCGCCGGGAACCAGGCCGCCGCCGAGCACCCGGTCCAGCTCGGGAACGCCGGTCGTGCGGGCGGTGGCCTGCTTGCCGTCGACCTGGCCGATGGGGACGGCCGAGGTGGTGACCCGGCCGGGCGCGGTGGTGCGGACCGCGGGGGCGCTGCCGTACTCCTCCACGGTGCCCCAGGCGTGGCATTCGGGGCAGCGGCCCAGCCATTTGGCCGTCTGCCAGCCGCATTCGGTGCAGCGGTAGGACGGACGGTCCTTGGTCGACTTGGTGCGGGCAGCCATAGCGCACACCGTAACCGGCAGCACCGACAGTCCCTCCCGCCACCGTGCACGAACAGGCGTCAACGGCCAGGAAGCGTCCAGGAACGGTCAGCCACTCGGCGGGGAAACGTAAAGTCGCGTCCCCTTTCGAGGGAAGGTTTCACCCGAATGGATTAAATGTGCTCAAGGTGGCGGGAACGGTCGTCCATGGACCCCTACGGTCGCACGGGTGACGAGCAGCAGGCCGGAGACCCCCACCCGCATCACCGGCGCACACCGGGCGCATGGCGAGGAGCGCGCACGGCCCAACTCCGCCGAGGCACCCGAGGCACTCGAGGCACCCGGGACGGCCGAGGCACCCGAGCTACCCGGGTCGCAGGAGGTGCACGAGGTGCACGAGGTGCACGAGGTGTGCGGGCCGTACCTCGACGGGCTGTACACCTACAGCCTGTCGGTGCTCTGCGACCGGGACGCGGCGACGTCCGCGGTCGGTGCCGTCCTCGCCGTCGTCGACCGGCGCGGCAGCCGTCTGCCCGGGGAGGGCGAGCGCCGGGCCTGGCTCTACGCGCTGGCCCGCTGGGCCTGTCTGC
>NZ_JACADT010000425.1:0-4715 GCF_013421635.1 Streptomyces sp. UH6
GCCCGTCGGCGGCGGTCATCCGGCCAGGTGCCCGCGGACCCAGGCGAGCAGACCGGGTACGCAGGCCTCGATCATGTCCAGGACGTCCTCGAAGCCCTGGCCCCCTCCGTAGTACGGGTCGGGCACCTCGAGGTCCCCGGACGCCACCGCCTCCGGGTCGAAGGAGCGCAGCAGCCGGACCCGGGACGGGTCCTCGACCAGGCCGCGCAGCGCCTTCTCGTGGGTGCGGTCCATCGCGAGGAACAGGTCGGCGTCGAGGTGCTCGGCACCGACCTGGGCGGCCGCATGGCCGGTCGGATAGCCACGGTGGGCGAGCGCGCCGCCGGAGCGCGGGTCGATCGGCTCCCCGACGTGCCAGTCACCGATCCCGGCGCTGGTCACCCGGACCCGGTCGTCGAGGCCGGCCCGGCGCAGATGCTCCGCCACCACCAGGGCGGCCGAGGGGGACCGGCAGATGTTTCCGCTGCAGACGAACGTCAGGTGCACCCGCCCAGCCTACGGCGGTCCGGCCGCCGGCGGACCCGTCGGTACGTGACGTCGACGTCGCGCCGCCGGACGGCACCGTCCTCGACCCGGGCCACGCCCCGCCCGTCGGCGTAGCGCACCGTGAACTCGTCGGCGGTGTCGTCGTACCCGGTGACACAGGAGGTCGCACATGGCGTGTGCCCCTGTCAGTCCTCCGGCAGCACGGTGCCGGGGCCCAGGCCGGCGCGCTGGACGAGGAAGGCGCCACCCCTGCCTCTCCACACCCCTGCCTCCCCACACCCCTGCCTCTCCACACCCCTGCCTCCCCGCATGCCGCATCCCCGCGTGCCGTACCGCTGGGCCTCCGGCCGTTGCGGCACGATGGCCCGGTCCGTTTCGCGCAGGGGGGCGAGAAGGAGCCGTCATGAGCAACACCTTCGTCAGTCCGTATCTGAACTTCGACGGAAACGCCCGCGAGGCGATGGAGTTCTACCGCACCGTCTTCGGCGGCACGCTGGAACTCATGCGCTACGACGCCCTCGACATGGGCGCCGAGCTGAGCCCCGCCGACGCCGCCAAGATCATGCACGGCAGCCTGGAGTCGGAGTCCGGGCCCACCCTCATGGGCGCCGACGTCCCGCCGGGAACCGACTACCGGCCCGGCAGCGCCGTGACCGTCGCGCTCACCGGGGACGACGCCGGGACGCTCCGCGGCTGGTGGGAGAAGCTGTCGAGCGGCGGTACGGTCACCGTGCCGATGGACCGTCAGCCCTGGGGCGACGAGTTCGGGGCCTGCACGGACGCCTACGGCATCGACTGGCTGGTCAACATCTCCACCGACTGAGCCCGCCCGAAGGCGCCACGGGCCCGTCCACGGGACCGGCGGCGCCCTTCACCTCTCCTCACCTCTCCCGGGCGGCGGTCACAGGCTCGTCAGCACCTGTGGCGCCAGATTCTTGACCATCGTGTTGGTCCAGCGCATCTGCCGCAGCGTCCGCGGATGGCAGGAGGACACCAGCGCCACCAGCTCCCGCTCCCGGGCCGCCTGCGCAGCCTGGGCCAGCATCTCCCAGTGCAACGAGTTCTCCGCGGCCGATAGGTGCAGTTCCCGCAGGTCGCGCAGAAGGAGCAGACCTGGTTCCGGGCGGTGCCCGACGACCGCGGCGGCCTTCGACCGAAGCGTGGCCAGCAGGCCGCCGTCGCGGGAGCCGGCCGGCTCGTCCGGACCCGGTCCCCGAGCCGCTCCCGCGTCGGCCAGCCGGCGCGCGTGGTCGCGGGACCAGCCGGCCAGGTCCAGGGCGACGTGGTGCACCTCGTGCTCGGAGCGGTGACGCTCCGCCACGGCCGTCAGCTGCCGGGCCAGGTCCTCCTCGCCCCGGTGCAGCACCCGCATCGCGATCCCGATCCCCTTCACCGTCCGCCTCCCCGTGCGTCCCGGCGGCCCTCGCTCGTCTGCCGCACATGTGCCGCCGGACCACCGGCGGTCGCCTGCACGGAGTCGCGGTCCACCGGGGCCGAGGCCGTGGTGGTGGGCGCCGGGGAAGGGCTCCCGTCACCCCGCTCGACCAGGGTCAGCGAGGCCGCGGCCATCTTGAACAGCGGCTGTTTGGACGCGGGATCCCAGTCGGTGACCGTGGCCTCGTTGGCCGCACGCGGCGGCGTCCGGTCGTCCGGGCCGTCCGGGGAGGGGGTGTCCCAGTAGCCGTAGTGGAACGGCACGAAGAGGACCCCGGGCCGCATCCCGGTGACCCGCAGCCGCCCCCGCGTCGCGCCCCGGGGCGTGCGCACCTCGACCACGTCCCCCTCCCGCAGGTCCATGCGCTCCGCGTCGACGGCCGCCACCTCGACCCAGACGTCGGGGGCGGCCGCGTCCAGCTGGGGAGCCCGCCCGGTCTTGGTGCGGGTGTGGAAGTGGTACACGGTGCGGCCGGTGGTGAGGTGGAACGGGTACGTGTCGTCCGGTTCCTCGTGCGGCGGAAGGTACTCGGCCGCCTTGATCATCGCCTTGCCGTCCGGGTTGAGCGAGCGGTACTCGACCGCGTCCTGCGCCGCCCCGGTGACCAGATCCTTGCCGTAACTCTCGCAGACGTCCGGGTGGGCCCAGCTGGCCCCCCGGGTGTAGAGGCGCAAGGTGCCCTCCGGAGCGCCCTCCCCGCAGGGCCACTGGACGCCGCTGCCGCCACGCAGCATGTCGTAGCTCAGACCGGTGTAGTCGCACGGCCGCCCCGCGCTGCAGCGCTTCCACGCCTCGAAGGCCGATTCCGCGTCGTGCCAGGTGATCAGCGGGCCCCCGTCCTTGTCCCGGAAGTCCATCCGCCGGGCGTACTCCAGGAAGATGTCCAGATCCGGACGGGCCTCACCGGTCGGCTCCACGGCCTTCTCCGACAGGTGCACCGTGCGGTCGGCGTTGGTGAAGGTGCCCGTCTTCTCGCCCCAGGTCGCCGCCGGCAGCACCACGTCGGCGCATCGCGCCGTCTCCGTCAGGAAGAGGTCCTGCACGACCAGGAACAGGCGCTCCTGGCCGAGCACCGACCGGACACGGGAGAGCTCCGGCAGCGAGACGGCGGGGTTGGTCCCGCTGACCCACAGCATCCTGAGCGACCCCTGCTCGGCGTACCGGAACATCTGCATGGCGTGGGTCGGCGGCGCGTAGTGCGGGACGGTCTCCGGCTCGACGTTCCACACCCGGGCGAGGTCGGCGACATGGGCGTCGTTCTGCCAGTTCCGGAAGCCCGGCAGATCGCCGTCGGCACCGCACTCGCGGGTGTTCTGGGCCGTGGGCTGACCGTTCATCTGCAGCACGCCGGCCCCGGGCCGGCCCAGCATCCCGCGGATCAGGTGCAGGTTGTTGACCTGCACGGCCGCGGCCGTCGCCTGGTGCGACTGGTAGACGCCCTGCAGCACGGTCGACAGCAGCCGGTCCGCGGTCCCCAGGATCTCGGCCGCCTCGCGGATGCGCGCCTCCGGCACGTCGCAGATCCCGGCGGCCCGGCGCGGGGTGCTGTCCCGTACCCGTTCCGCCAGTTCCGCGAAGCCGACGGTGTGCTCGTCGATGTACGCCCGGTCCGTCCAGCCGTTGCGCACGATCTCGTGCAGCAGCGCGTTCAGCAGCGCCACGTTGGTGCCGGGCCGGGGCGCCAGGTGCACGGCCGCCACCCGGGCCGCCGGGGTGGGCCGGGGGTCGACGCAGACCAGGCGCGGCGGGTCGGCGCCCTCCAGGCGGTCCATGATCCGCATCCACTGCACGGGCTGGGTCTCGGCCAGGTTGTGCCCGAAAAGGGCGATCACGTCGGCGTGGTCGATGTCGTCGTAGGTTCCCGGCTGACCGTCACAGCCGAACGACTCCTTCAGCGCCTCGGCGGCGGTGGCCGTGCACAGCCGTGTGTTGCCGTCCAGATGACTGGTCCCGATGCCGGCGCGGGCGAGCACGGCGAGCGTGTAGTACTCCTCCAGGAAGAGCTGCCCGGAGGTGTAGAAGCCGACGGACCCCGGGCCGCGCTCGGCCAGCAGCTCCCGGGTGCGGCGGGTCACCCGCTCCATGGCCGTGTCCCAGTCGCACTCCACCAGCTCACCTGCCTCGCGGTCCGCCGAGGCGTTGGCCTGCCACCCGAAGAGGTCCTTCGGTCCGAGCCGCCCGCGGTTCACCCGGTCCACCGCCCGGCCGCGGACCCCGACCATGCGGCCGTCGCGGACCGCGATGTCCATCGCGTCCCCGTCGGAGTGCAGGATCGAGGCCGCCTGCACCCACCGGTCCACCGAGGCGGGCTCCACCCCGTCCTCCAGGCGGACGTCCACCCGTTCCGGCCACACCCCGTGCCGGTCGTAGGGCGTACGCCCTCCCCAGGGAAGGGCGATCCGGTCCACCGTCTCGTCCACGCGCCTGTCTCCCGCCTCTCGACGACCGGTCACCGGTACCCCTCACCACCCCCGCCAACCGGCCCGAGCCCTCCGGCCCGACGCCACGGCCCCCGAGGCCACCGACCCGGTGCGAGCTCGGTGCCACCGGCTCGGCGCGACCGGTTCGGTGCGACCGGTTCGGTGCCCCGAACACCACGTCGGATTTCCGCCGGACCCGGACCGCCTCCCGTCCGCACCCTGTCCGTATGACCGCGAGAACGACGCCCTCCTTCCGGGTCCACGCCCTCCCCGCCTCCGTGCTCGACCGCGCCCGCGAGGGCGGCCCCGACGCGTGGGGGTCGCCGCCCGAACGCCTCACCGCCGAGGGCGGCGAACCCCTGCGCTGCTGCCTG
>NZ_JACADT010000426.1:0-4703 GCF_013421635.1 Streptomyces sp. UH6
CGCGGACGGTCTCCGGCCCGCCGCACGTCGCGACCGCGAAGGCGCCGAAGACCTTCGCGAAGGCGGCCGGGTCACGGAACTCGACCCCGTACGCACGGCCGTCCAGGAGCGGCACCCACACCACCCGGAGGGACCGGGCCCACTCGAGTACCGGCTGCTCGTCCGCGGTCGACCGCCCCTCCAGCCACAGCCGCGCCACGTGCAGCAGGTTCACCTGTTCCATCGGCAGCCGCATGCGCCGTATGCGCAGTTCGCCCGTCGTCAGCGTGACGAGCTGGTCCTTCTTCCCGTACCAGACGACGCCGATCCCGAACGGCACCCAGAGCAGGATCCCGATCACCGGCCAGACGAGGGCGTCGCCCCACGACCGGATCAGCCCGTCCAGCAGGGACAGGGCCCCGAAGACAAGCACCCACTTCGCCGTCATCCGCCAGAACCCGGTGCCCTGCCGGTACAGGACCCGCTGCTTCGTCGTCGTCATGCCCGCACGCTATACGCCGCGTCCCGGCCGCGGTTGAGCCGGCCGTCCGCCGACGTCACCGGGCCACCGGTGGGCCGTCCGGCGGCCCGGGCCGGTCAGCCGTGGTCGGTGAGGACCGACACCACGAGGTCGGTCAGCAGCGCCCCGGCGGTGCCGTCCGGGTCGAGGTCGGGGTCGTAGATGGTGACGTTGAGTCCGACGCAGTGCGGTGACCGGACGAGGGGGCGCAGCAGTGCGGTGACTTCGTCGGGGAGGAGGCCGTCGGGGTCCGGGCTGTCGACCGCGGGCATGACCGTGGGGTCGAGGACGTCGGCGTCCAGGTGCACCCAGAACCCGTCGAGCCCGGAGCGCCCCAGGCCGGCGGCGGTGGCGGCCCCGAGGACGGCGGGATCCTGGCGGCGCAGGCCGGAGACGGTCGTGACGGGGACCTTCAGCTCACGCAGTTCGACGACCTCCTCGTCCTCGGCGTACTCGTCCCGGGTGCCGAGGACGACGACGTCCTCGTCCCGGAGGTAGGGCCGGAGTCCTTCGAGGTCGGTCAGGTCGTCCTGGCCGCGTCCGGTCGCGAGGGCGAGCTCCTCGCCGCCGGCCGCACCGATCCGGTCGGAGTTGCCCGCGTGGCGGAAGTCGGGGGAGGCGTCGACCGAGGCCAGGCCGTAGCGGCCGAGGCGGCGCAGGGCGAGCGCGGCGCCGAGCTGGATGGAGCAGTCCCCGCCGAGGACGAGGGCGAACCGGCCTTCGCCGACGTGGTGTTCGATCCGGTCGGCGAGCCTGCGGGTGTAGGCGGCGATCGCCGCCGCGTTGAAGACTCCGTCGCCTTCCTGCCAGTCTCGCCGGTCGTAGCGCGGCGGCACGACGACGCCGCCCTCGAGGGCTGCGGTCCGGCGCACGATCCCGTTGTCCCGCAGTGCTCCGGCCAGCTTGTGGCAGCCGGGGACCGTGCCGGGGGCCGGGGGTCGCAGGCCGAGGTTGGAGGGGGCGTCGATGACCACGATGTTCCGCATGGGGGCCATGCTCTCCGCGGAGGGGTCCGCTCCTCAAGTGGCCCTGGCGTACGGGCCTTCGCCGCGCCGCCGCGGCAAGGGTCCTACGACAGTTCCAGCACTCCGGCGGGTGTGCCGATGCGGGCCACGAGCCTGTCGGGGCCCTCGGCGAGGGCGAGTTCGGTGCCGAGGGCGGTCAGGCGGCGGTGGACCTCGGCCGGGTCCGGAGTGCCGGCCGACATGCCGAGGAGGGTGACGCCGGGAAGTCCGGACGAGGGATGTCCGGTGGCGCCCCAGTCGATCAGGAACGGCACCACCACGCTCTCCCCCGTGGTCAGCCTCCATTCCAGCAGCGTGCCGTCCGGCCGCCGGCGGCTCATGGCGCGGACCGGGCCGGTGGAGTGCCCCGCGGCGCGGGCGGCGTCCACCGTCGCGTCCAGGTCACGGGGGCGGATCGCCCAGGTCACCATGCGCGGGGCGGTCAGGTCGCCGACACCGAAGGGCCGCGGGCCGGACGGCTCCGGCTGCTGCGGGTCCGGCCCGATGATCTCCAGGTAGCGCGAACCGCCCAGGCCGACCAGGTGGTTGCGGGTGCCCAGGCCGACATGCGCCCCGCCGGGGGCGGGCGTGACGCCCGTGCGCCGGGCGAAGTCGGCGACGGTCGCCGCCAGGTTTGGGGTGGCGTAGACGAGGTGATCCAGCAGTGGAGGAATGGTGGCCACGCGGGGAGGCTAGCAGGCCCCGGGAACGACCAGAACGCCGCCGCTGTCCCGAGGAGTGCGCCCGCCGGCGGAAGGTGCGCGGGACGCACGGCACCCTGCCCTCCGGCCGGGGGGACGCCGCCCGGGTCACTCCACGGAGGTGAAACGGATGTCGTGCCGGTCCGCCTCGGGCACGGCGAACCGCAGGAGGGCGGCGCCCTCCCCGGCGGTCTCCTCCCGCTCGCGGGAGGTGAGCGGGGAGAACAGCCGTACGGTGAGCACCGCCCTGCCGTCCGCCTCGCGGGCGAGGGACCACAGTCCGCGGACGAACCCGTCGACCAGGACCGCCGGTTCCACCACCAGGTGCCGACGGCGTTCGGCCGTCATCAGCCGGGCACGGTCGGCGTGCCCGAGGACGACGTCGTCCAGCAGGGCCAGGAAGCGCACCGGGACGGGCAGGTCCTCCTCCGGCAGCGGCGCGTCGGGGAGGTCGAGCAGTTCCTCTCCGTCCTCTCCCCCGAACTCCCGGAGCCGGGGCCGGAGTCCGTCGACGACCTCGCGCAGCCGGGTCGTCCCGCTCCAGGCCTGGACGTCCCCGACGGTGGCCGGTCCGAAGGCGGCGAGATGGCGCAGCACCAGCCGGGCGGGGTCGGCCTCCGCCGTGAGGGCGCGGCCCAGCCAGTCCTCCGCGAGGGCGAACGGGACGGGCCCGCGCCGTCCCCACAGGCCGGCCGGCGGCGGGTGGACGACCGGCAGCAGCATCTGTGCCGAGCTCGCCAGGGCGACGGGGTCGCGCCCCGGCCACCGGCCGGCCAGCGCCCGTCCCAGCTCCGGCCGGGTCATCGTCCGACCGGACAGCTCCGACCGGGCGGCCGCCGCCAGTTCCTCGGGGTCGACGCCCGCGGTGAGCCGTCCGAAGGCGCCCTTGCGCCGCACCCGCAGCATCGGTTCCAGGGTGGGCCGCAGCCAGAGGTAGTCCTCGGCGGTGACCAGGTGCTGCGTCCCGCGGTGGAGGGTGGCGCGTACCACGGCCCGGACCTCCAGGAGGGTGGCGAGGTTGTCCTTGCGGAAGCCGTCGATCCTGTTCCACAGCCCGATGTAGGGCGGTTCGGGGTCCTGGGCCTGCGCTCCGCCCACCTGCTCGAGCACGGCCTCCGCGGAGAGTTCGGCCCGCCCGGTGAGCAACTGGCGGGTCAGGGTCGCCCGGTTGAGACGTCGACGGGTCAGGCGTTGCTTCATGCCGGTCAGCCTGCCGGGCCGTGCGGACGGTTTCCGTCCTGAAGGCCGGTGTGACAATTGACGTCGGACCCGCCGGGACGTTGTACGGCCGCACATTGACCCGTCACCGGGGCCCGGCGAGCATGACGGAACCGGTCGATGACGTCGTGCGTCGCGCGCTGCCGGGCGCGCGGTCTCCTGGGAGTGGGAGCGTTCATGGGTTCTGCCGCCGTACTGGTCGCCAACCGTGGGGAGATCGCGGTGCGGGTGCTGCGCGCGGCGTCCGAACTGGGGTGGCGGACCGTCGCCGCGTACGCCGAGGGTGACGAGGCGCATCTGGTGGCGGCCGACGAGGCGGTGCCGGTGCCCGGGGGCTATCTCGACGCGGCCGGGCTGGTGGCGGCGGCGCTGCGCACCGGCTGCGGTTTCGTGCATCCGGGGTACGGGTTCCTCAGCGAGGACGCCGGTTTCGCGCGCCGGTGCGGGGAGGCGGGCCTGGTGTTCGTGGGGCCGTCGCCCGAGGTGCTGGAGGTGTTCGGCGACAAGGTGCGGGCGCGGCGGCTGGCCGCGGAGGCGGGGGTGCCGGTGCTGCCCGGGACGGACGGCACGGACGGCACGGATGGTGCCGGCGGCGCGGCGGGCGTCGAGGAGGCTCGGGCCCTGCTGGCGGGCGGCCCCGTCATGGTCAAGGCGGTCGGTGGCGGCGGTGGGCGGGGCATGCGGGTGGTGCGGCGCACCGAGGAGCTGGACGAGGCGTGGGAGCGGTGCCGTTCGGAGGCCCGGCAGGGATTCGGGCGCGAAGAGGTGTACGCGGAGCGGCTGTTGGAGGGCGCCCGGCACGTCGAGGTGCAGGTGCTGGGGGACGTCACCGGTGCGGTGACCCACCTGTGGGACCGGGACTGCACCACCCAGCGTCGCCGCCAGAAGCTGATCGAGACGGCACCCGCGCCCGGACTCCCGGCGACCCTGCGGAAGTCGCTCCGCGACGCCGCGCTGCGCCTGGCCGGCACGACCCGGTGTGCGGGGCCGGTCACCTTCGAATTCCTGGTACGCGGCGAGGAGTTCCACTTCATCGAGGCCAACCCGCGTCTCCAGGTGGAGCACACGGTCACCGAGGAGGTGACCGGGGTGGACCTGGTGGCCACGCAACTGCGGCTGGCGGCCGGGGAGACGCTGGCCGGTCTGGGGCTGTCCGGGCCGCCGCCCGCACCGCGCGGGTTCGCGGTGCAGGCGCGGGTCTACGCGGAGGAGACGGGCCCGGACGGCACGGCCCGTCCGTCCGCGGGCCGTCTCACGCGCTTCGACCTGCCCTCCGGACCC
>NZ_JACADT010000427.1:0-4694 GCF_013421635.1 Streptomyces sp. UH6
GCGCGCAGCAGGCCGTAGGTGTAGGCGTCGGCGAGCGCCTGCCAGGAGGCGGCGATGACGTTGTCGGCGACCCCGACGGTGGACCACTCGGCGCGTCCGTCGGAGGTGGAGATCAGCACGCGCGTGGTGGAGTCGGTGCCGGAGCGGCCCTCGAGGATGCGGACCTTGTAGTCCACCAGGCCGATCTTGGCCAGCTCGGGGTAGATCCGCTCCAGGCCCGCGCGCAGCGCCCGGTCCAGCGCGTTGACCGGGCCGTTGCCCTCGCCGGCCGCGTGGATGGTCTCCCCCTTGGCGCGCAGCTTCACGGTGGCCTCGTTGGCGTGGCTGCCGTCGGGGCGGTCCTCGGTGATCGCGCGCCAGGACTCCACCTCGAAGTAGACCGGGGCGGTGCCGGCCTCGGCGCGCAGCAGCAGCTCGAAGCTGGCGTCGGCGGCCTCGTAGGTGTAGCCCTTGAGCTCCCGCTCCTTGACCCGCTCGACGACCCGGCCGACCAGTTCGCGGTCGCCGCCGAGGTCGATGCCGAGCTCCTTGCCCTTGAGCTCGACGGAGGCCCGGCCCGCCATGTCGGAGACGAGCATCCGCATGGTGTTGCCGACCTGCTCGGGGTCGATGTGCTGGTACAGGTCGGGGTCGACCTTGATGGCGGAGGCGTGCAGCCCGGCCTTGTGGGCGAAGGCGGAGACGCCGACGTAGGGCTGGTGGGTGGAGGGGGTGAGGTTGACGACCTCGGCGATGGCGTGCGAGATCCGGGTCATCTCACGGAGCTTGCCCTCGGGCAGGACCCGCTTGCCGTACTTGATCTCGAGGGCGGCGACGACGGGGAACAGGTTGGCGTTGCCGACCCGCTCGCCGTAACCGTTGGCGGTGCACTGGACGTGGGTGGCGCCGGCGTCGACGGCCGCGAGGGTGTTGGCGACGGCGCAGCCGGTGTCGTCCTGGGCGTGGATGCCGAGGCGGGCGTCGTCCCTGTCGGCGCGCACGGCGGCGAGGACGGTGGAGACCACGGAGTGGATCTGAGCGGGGAGCAGGCCGCCGTTGGTGTCGCAGAGGACGACCACGTCGGCTCCGGCCTCCGCGGCGGTGCGGACGACGGCCGTGGCGTACTCGGGATTGGCCCGGTAGCCGTCGAAGAAGTGCTCGCAGTCGACGAAGACCCGGCGGCCGGCCGCCCGGAGGTGCGCGACGGTGTCGCGGACCATCTCCAGGTTCTCGTCCAGGGTGGTGCGCAGGGCCAGCTCCACGTGGCGGTCATGGGCCTTGGCGACCAGGGTGATCACGTCGGCGCCGGAGTCCAGGAGCGCCTTGACCTGCGGGTCGTCGGCCGCCGAGCCGCCGGCCCGGCGCGTCGCGCCGAAGGCGACCAGCTGGGCGTGGCGGAAGTCGATCTCCTCACGGGCGCGGGCGAAGAACTCGGTGTCGCGCGGGTTGGCACCGGGCCAGCCGCCCTCGATGAACCCCACGCCGAACTCGTCCAGGTGGCGGGCGATGGCCAGCTTGTCGGAGACGGTGAGGTTGATGCCCTCCCGCTGGGCGCCGTCGCGCAGCGTGGTGTCGAAGACGTGGAAGGCGTCGTCGGGTCGGCTGGTTTCCGTCATGGCAGGAACTCCTGAACTGGTCGTCTCGGTCGGACCGGAAGAACCGGCGCCACCGCCCTCGAATGCCGCACGCCCTCCGTTCCGGCCGCGGGTGGGGCCGAAACAAAGAAAACCCCTCGCGGGTGCGAGAGGTCTGCGCGCGGGTCGACGACGAGGGTGACCACGCGTACGGGATACGTACGGGCGGTCACTGCGGACCGGCGCGCCTGCTGCCGATAATCATGGCGAACGAGGGCACGGCGCCAGTCTGGCACAGACGCCCCACGACCGGCCGGGCGTCTCAGGATACGGGCGAACCGTCCCACGCCGGGGCGTTCATCCCGGATGACGACGACGGCCCCGGGGAGTGCGGGACACTCCCCGGGGCCGTGCGGCCACCGGACCGGGCCCACCGGACCCACCGGACCGGGCCCACCCGCCCTGCCGGGCCCGATGGGCCCGGCAGGGCGGGTGGCGTGGCGTGGCAGGTGGGCCCGGTGTGGCCTCAGCAGACCTTGTGCATCCAGCCGTGCTTGTCCTCGGCCGTGCCGCGCTGGATGTCCAGCAGGGCGTCGCGCAGGCGCAGGGTGACCTCGCCCGGCTCGCCGGTGCCGTGCTTCCACTCGGCGCCGCTGCTGCGCTTGACCGTGCCGACGGGGGTGATCACCGCGGCCGTGCCGCAGGCGAAGACCTCCTTGAGGGCGCCGCTCTCGGCGTCCGTCTGCCACTGGTCGACGGAGACCTTGCCCTCCTCGGGGGCGAGGCCGAGGTCCTGGGCGACGGACAGCAGGGAGTCGCGGGTGACGCCCTCCAGGATGGAGCCGCTGAGCGACGGGGTGACGATCCGGTCCTCGTAGACGAAGTACAGGTTCATGCCGCCGAGCTCCTCGATCCACCGGCGCTCGATGGCGTCGAGGTAGCAGACCTGGTCGCAGCCCACCTTGGCGGCCTCGGCCTGGGCCATCAGGGAGGCCGCGTAGTTGCCGCCGGTCTTGGCGTCGCCCATGCCGCCCGGGACCGCGCGGACGTGCTCCTCGGCGACCCAGATGGAGACCGGCTTCACGCCGCCCGGGAAGTAGGCGCCGGCCGGGGAGGCGATGACCAGGAAGAGGTACTCCTTGGCCGGGCGGACGCCCAGACCCACCTCGGTGGCGATCATGAACGGACGCAGGTACAGGGACTCCTCGCCGCCGTGCGCCGGGACCCACGCCTCGTCCTGGCGGACCAGCACGTCGCACGCCTCGATGAAGGTCTCGACCGGCAGCTCCGGCATGGCGAGGCGGCGGGCGGAGGCCTGGAAGCGGCGGGCGTTCTTCTCGGGGCGGAAGATGCCCACCGAGCCGTCGGCGCGGCGGTACGCCTTGAGTCCCTCGAAGATCTCCTGCGCGTAGTGCAGGGTCATGTTGGCCGGGTCGAGGGAGAGCGGGCCGTACGGGACGAGCTCGGCGTCGTGCCAGCCACGCCCCTCGGTCCACTTGATCGTCACCATGTGGTCGGTGAAGTGGCGGCCGAACCCGGGGCTGGCCAGGATCGCCTCCCTCTCGGCCGCGGGCAGCGGGTGCGAGGTGGGCTTGAGTTCGATCGTGGGCGTCGTCGTCATCAGCAGAACTGTCCTTCACCGTTGTAGTGACGGGCCGCGTTTCCGCTCGTCCTTGCCGCCGGGGTCCGGAGGTCCGGTCAGGGGACATCCGGTCGGCGCCCTCGTCGACGCGACTCCGCGTTCGATTATCGCAAGAGGGTGCCCGGTGAAGGAACGGTGCGGGGTCGAGACCCTGCGTTTCGATGGTGGCACCCGGCGGGACATGGCGGAAGCCGCCGGGTGCGAGGTGCTCCCGGCGGCTTTCGAAAGGTGGGCAGGCCGGGGTCAGCCGGCTACTCGGGCGGCGAGCGCGTCGCCGATCTCCTCGGTGGAGCGGGCGGCGAGAGCCACGCGCTCGACCAGGTCGGCGGCGACGGCGTCGTCGATGCGCGCCGCCTCGGCGTCGTACCCGAGGTGGCGCAGCAGGAGGGCGACGGACAGGACGGTGGCCGTGGGGTCGGCCTTGCCCTGGCCGGCGATGTCCGGGGCCGAACCGTGGACCGGCTCGAACATGGACGGGTAGTCACCGCTCGGGTTGATGTTGCCCGAGGCGGCCACGCCGATTCCGCCGGAGACGGCGGCGGCGAGGTCGGTGACGATGTCGCCGAAGAGGTTGTCGGTGACGATCACGTCGAAGCGCTCCGGCTGGGTGACCAGGTAGATGGTCGCCGCGTCGACGTGCATGTACTCGGTGGTGACCTCGGGGAACTCCTGGGCGACCCGGTTGAACACGTCGGTCCACAGGTGGCCGGCGAAGGTCAGCACGTTGTTCTTGTGGATCAGCGCGAGCTTCTTGCGCGGGCGGGCCTGGGCGCGGGCGAAGGCGTCACGGACCACGCGCTCGACGCCGTACGCGGTGTTCACCGAGACCTCGGTGGCGACCTCGTGCTCGGTGCCCTTGCGGATGGTGCCGCCGTTGCCCGTGTACGGGCCCTCGGTGCCCTCGCGGACCACGACGAAGTCGATCTCCGGCTCGCCGGCCAGCGGGGTGGCGACACCCGGCAGGAGCTTGGACGGGCGGAGGTTGACGTGGTGGTCGAAGGCGAAGCGGAGCTTGAGCAGGAAGCCGCGCTCCAGGACGCCCGAGGGGACGGACGGGTCGCCGATGGCGCCGAGCAGGATGGCGTCGTGCCCCTTGAGGGCGGCCAGGTCCGCGTCGGTGAGGGTCTCACCGGTGGCGTGGTAGCGGCGTGCGCCGAAGTCGTACTCCGTGGTCTCCAGCTTCACATCCTGCGGGAGGACGGCGGAGAGGACCTTGAGGCCTTCGGCCACGACTTCCTGCCCGATGCCGTCACCGGGGATCACTGCGAGATCGATGCTGCGAGACATGTCGGCACCTTAGTAGGTCGTCCCAAGGGGTGGCCCGTCCCGTCCGCCATACGGACAGCCGACCTCGTGACGTGCGGTTTCACTCGCCCCCGCGACCACGCTCGGGCAGCCGCAACGGGATGCCGGAGCCGATGAACGGCTGCGGGGCCGGGCACCGGAGGCCAGGGGGCCGGCGGCCGGGGAGACGGGGGCGGAGGCGGGGTCAGTGGCCG
>NZ_JACADT010000428.1:0-4691 GCF_013421635.1 Streptomyces sp. UH6
GGCGAGCTGGTCGTCGGCCGGGTAGCCGACCTCCTCCAGCGTCAGCCCGTGCGGCCGCACCACGTGCACGGCGGAGTCCCGCACCCCGGCCGCCAGCACCTTCCCGGGCCACTCGACCGGCCGGTGCCCGTCGCCGACGAACAGCAGGGCGCCGATCAGCGAGCGCACCATGTTGTGGCAGAAGGCGTCCGCCCGCACCGTCGCGGTGACGATCCCGTCGTCCCCGCGCACCAGGCTGAGCTCCTGGAGGGTGCGGATGGTGGTGGCGCCCTCCCGCTTCTTGCAGTAGGCGGCGAAGTCGTGCTCGCCGAGCAGCGCCTTGGCCGCCTCGTTCATCGCGGCGACGTCCAGCGGCCAGTCGTGCCACAGCACGTGCCCGCGCAGCAGCGGGTCGACGCCTCCGGGGGCGTCGGTGACGCGGTAGGCGTACCGGCGCCAGATCGCGGAGAACCGCGCGTTGAACCCGGCGGGCGCCTCGACGGCGGACCAGATCCGCACGTCCCGGGAGAGCCGCCCGGCGAGCCGCTTCAGCAGCTTCTCCCGGTGCTCGGCCCACAGCTCCTCCGGAAGGTCGACGTGGGCGACCTGCCCCCGGGCGTGCACCCCGGCATCGGTGCGGCCGGCCACGGTCAGCTCGTACGTCGTCTCCCGCGACCGGGTCACGGTGCGCAGCGCGTCCTCGATCTCGCCCTGCACGGTCCGCTTCCCGCCGGCCTGCTTGGCCCACCCGTGGAAGGCGGTGCCGTCGTAGGACAGGTCCAGGCGCACCCGGACGAGACCGGGCTGTACTTCGTCGCTCACCCTTCGATCCTCTCAGGTCCCCGCACGCGAAAGCGGGCCCGCCCCGGAAGGGCGGACCCGCTCGCGTCAGGCGTCAGCCAGGGCGCCGAATCAGGCGTCCTTGGACTCCTCGGCCGGAGCCTCGGTGGCCTCGTTCGTCTCGGTGGCCTCGGCCTGCTTGGCCTCGTCCTCCTTGACGGCGCGCTTGGTCGCGGCCTCGGCCTCACCGGTGGCCTGCTGGGCCACGGTCAGGGCCTCCACCAGCTCGATGACGGCCATGGGCGCGTTGTCGCCACGGCGGTTACCGATCTTGGTGATGCGCGTGTAACCACCCGGGCGGTTCTCGTAGCGCGGGCCGATCTCGGTGAAGAGCGTGTGGACGACGCTCTTGTCCGTGATCACCGAGAGCACCTGGCGGCGGTTGTGAAGGTCGCCCTTCTTCGCCTTGGTGACCAGACGCTCGGCGTACGGGCGCAGACGGCGCGCCTTGGCCTCGGTGGTGGTGATGCGGCCGTGCTCGAAGAGGCTCTTGGCGAGGTTCGCGAGGAGCAGCTTCTCGTGCGCGGCGCTGCCGCCCAGACGGGCACCCTTGGTGGGCTTCGGCATGTCTTCTCCTAGGTGTCTGCCCCGGCCGTATCAGGTACCGGAGTCAGTATCCGAGCGGGCGGTCGCCCGTCGAAGATCCGGGACGAACCCGGAAGAGTGAACAGCACCCCAGGGTACGGCGTCCCGAAGGGTGCGAACCGCACCTGTGGCGGGGTCCGGGGACCCCGCCACAGGAGACGGTCAGTACTGCTCGGTCTCGACGAACCCGGCGTCCGAGTCGTCGTCCGCGCCGAACGCGTCGGCGGCGGCGGTCGGGTCGAATCCGGGCGGGCTGTCCTTGAGGGCCAGGCCCATGCCGGCCAGCTTCGCCTTGACCTCGTCGATGGACTTCGCACCGAAGTTGCGGATGTCCAGCAGGTCGGCCTCGGAGCGGGCGACGAGCTCACCCACGGAGTGGATGCCCTCGCGCTTGAGGCAGTTGTACGACCGAACGGTGAGCTCGAGCTCCTCGATCGGCAGCGCCAGGTCGGCGGCCAGGGCGGCGTCCGTCGGGGACGGGCCCATGTCGATGCCCTCGGCGTCGACGTTGAGCTCGCGGGCCAGACCGAACAGCTCGACCAGGGTCTTGCCGGCCGACGCCATGGCGTCACGCGGGCGCATGGCCTGCTTGGTCTCGACGTCGACGATCAGCTTGTCGAAGTCGGTCCGCTGCTCGACTCGGGTCGCCTCGACCTTGTAGGTGACCTTGAGGACCGGCGAGTAGATCGAATCGACCGGGATGCGGCCGATCTCCTGGCCGGCCTGCTTGTTCTGGACGGCGGAGACGTAGCCGCGACCGCGCTCGACGGTCAGCTCCATCTCCAGCTTGCCCTTGCCGTTCAGCGAGGCCAGAACCAGGTCGGGGTTGTGCACCTCGACACCGGCCGGGGGCGCGATGTCGGCGGCGGTGACCAGACCCGGGCCCTGCTTGCGCAGGTACATCACGACCGGCTCGTCGTGCTCCGAGGAGACGACCAGCTGCTTGATGTTGAGGATCAGGTCGGTGACGTCCTCCTTGACGCCCGGCACGGTGGTGAACTCGTGCAGCACGCCGTCGATGCGGATGGACGTGACCGCCGCACCCGGGATCGAGGAGAGGAGGGTACGACGCAGGGAGTTGCCGAGGGTGTAACCGAAGCCCGGCTCCAGCGGCTCGATCACGAACCGGGAGCGGAACTCGTCGACGACCTCTTCGGTCAACGAGGGACGCTGAGCGATCAGCATTCTTGGATCAGATCCTTCTTTCGTGGACGCCCGCTATTTGACGTCCGACGGAACCGTGCCCATTGCCGAGGCACGGGTACTGCAAGGATACGGGCGGCACGTCCCCTCCCGGAGTCGTACCGCCCGAACCTCAAGCCCTCACGGGCATCGCATACGGCGACCGGCAGCCGGGAGAACCCGGCCGCGGATCAGACGCGGCGACGCTTCGGCGGACGGCAGCCGTACTGCGACATCCGGGGGATAACCCCCGGGCCCCCAGCCGGAGCCTCCCCGCCGTGACCGGCAGCCGGGAGAACCCGGCCGCGGATCAGACGCGGCGACGCTTCGGCGGACGGCAGCCGTACTGCGACATCCGGGGGATAACTCCCGGGCCCCCAGCCGGAGCCTCCCCGCCGTGACCGGCAGCCGGGAGAACCCGGCCGCGGATCAGACGCGGCGACGCTTCGGCGGACG
This sequence comes from Streptomyces sp. UH6, assembly GCF_013421635.1. Taxonomy (NCBI): domain Bacteria; kingdom Bacillati; phylum Actinomycetota; class Actinomycetes; order Kitasatosporales; family Streptomycetaceae; genus Streptomyces; species Streptomyces sp. UH6. The sequence continues at coordinate 3,043 of NZ_JACADT010000428.1, forward strand.
GCAGCCGTTGTGCGGGGTGGGGGTGACGTCCTGGATCGAGCCCACCTCGAGGCCGGTGGCCTGGAGGGAACGGATCGCGGTCTCACGGCCGGAGCCGGGACCCTTGACGAAGACGTCGACCTTGCGCATGCCGTGCTCCTGCGCGCGACGCGCGGCCGACTCGGCGGCCATCTGCGCGGCGAACGGGGTGGACTTGCGCGAGCCCTTGAAGCCGACGTGGCCGGCGGAGGCCCAGGAGATCACGTTGCCGGACGGGTCCGTGATCGAGACGATCGTGTTGTTGAACGTGCTCTTGATGTGCGCGTGGCCGTGAGCGACGTTCTTCTTTTCCTTGCGGCGCACCTTCTTGGCAGCGCCCTGACGTCCCTTGGGGGGCATGTCTTATCTCCTACGGGAGGTGGTCGGTCCTACAGCGAAGACCGTGGACAGTCGTCCGCTGCGGACTACTTCTTGCCCGGCTTCTTCTTGCCGGCGATGGCGCGACGCGGGCCCTTGCGGGTACGGGCGTTCGTGCTGGTGCGCTGGCCGCGGACCGGCAGGCCACGACGGTGACGCAGACCCTGGTAGGAGCCGATCTCGACCTTGCGGCGGATGTCGGCCGCAACCTCGCGACGGAGGTCACCCTCGGTCTTGATGTTGGCGTCCACGTACTCGCGGATCGCGACGAGCTGCTCCTCGGAGAGGTCGCGAACACGGATGTTCGGGTCGATGCCCGTCGCGGCCAGCGTCTGCTGGGAGAGGGTCCGGCCGATGCCGAACACGTAGGTGAGGGCGACCTCCACGCGCTTTTCGCGCGGGATGTCAACACCGGAAACGCGTGCCATTCAATGGCTCCAGTTGGTTGTCGGAGGTCTGTAGCAGAACCGGCTCCCGCCCGCCGTTCCCCGCCGTTTCACGGGGTCGGTACGGGACGGGTCCCCAGCCTCCGACCGGGGGTGTCGGAACCGACGAGGCGGTTCCGGGTCCTGCGTATGACATTTTGCTCGCGTCGCGCGAAGACTCTGCGGAAGCAGAGGGGAGGTCAGTGCGTCAGCCCTGGCGCTGCTTGTGGCGCGGGTTCTCGCAGATGACCATGACCCGACCGTGACGGCGGATCACCCTGCACTTGTCGCAGATCTTCTTGACGCTCGGCTTGACCTTCATGGGATGAGGTTCTCCGGGTCAGTGCCACCACCCGCGCGGACCGTCCAAGCCGGACGGGTGCACGGAGTGCAGGCAGATCTACTTGTACCGGTAGACGATCCGGCCACGCGTCAGGTCGTACGGAGACAGCTCCACCACGACCCGGTCGTCAGGGAGGATGCGGATGTAGTGCATACGCATCTTGCCGCTGATGTGAGCCAGGACCTGGTGGCCGTTCTGGAGCTCGACCCTGAACATGGCGTTCGGCAGAGACTCGACGACAGTGCCCTCGATCTCGATGGCACCTTGCTTCTTGGCCACGCTTCGCCCTTCGAATCGACTACCTTGATCGACCCCGCGCGGAGCGCATACGGACATGCGGGTGCACGGGAGCCGACGAGTCAGTCTACGTCAGGGCCCCGCGAAATACGAATCGGGGAAGAATGCCCCATCCGCGTGATCCTTATGCGGAATCCCGGTGACGGAAAAACGGCACGGCGTCCTGCGCACGCCCGGCCCGGGCCCGC
>NZ_JACADT010000429.1:0-4679 GCF_013421635.1 Streptomyces sp. UH6
CCACCGGCGCCGGCCTCTTCGACTCCCTCGACGATCCGCCCCCGGTCGTCTGCCGGGCGGCCCACTCGGCCGCCCTGGCCTGCGGCGACGCCGTCCTCGCCGTCCGGTTCGGAGACCTCGCGGACCAGCGGGAACAGCGCATGGCGGACTTTCCGTACGACCTGGAGGACGACTGAACCGTCCGGCGGCCCGGCCGGCACCGCCGTGGCCCTGTTCCTGCGGCGGGCGGGTGTCTAGCCTCTGCCCATGACACAAGACATACCCTCGGCCGCGCGGACCTGCGGGGTCGCGGTCGTCGGTGCCGGGGCCGCCGGGCTGACGGCCGTCAAGGAGCTGACCGAGGCCGGGCTCGACGCCGTCGGTCTCGAACGGCGCGAGCGGCCCGGCGGGCTCCGGGTCAGGGACCCCGAGGCCAACGCCTCGCCCGCCTACGCCTCCCTGCACCTGAACACCAGCCGCGGGCGCACCGAGTTCGCCGCCCACCCCATGCCCGCCGACTGGCCGGACCATCCGTCCGCCGACCTGGTCGCCGGCTACCTGGACGACTACGCGCGCCGCTTCGGAGGAGAGAGATGAGGACGCCGACCGCGGCGGGCCGCCGCGTGATCGTCACCGGCGCCTCGGGGACGTTCGGACACGCACTGTGCCGCCGCTTCGCCGGACTCGGCGCGGACGTGGTGGGTCTGGACCTGGTGGCCGACGAGTCCGGGCCGGCCTCCGGGGTGGTCGCCCGCCACACCGGCGTGCGGGGAGGACGGTCATGAGCGGCACCGGGCCGGTACGCGAGGAACCGGCGGCGGGCGGCGGACAGCGTGCCGCGGCGTCCTCCGACGGCGGGGCGAGGGCGGCCACCGGCGCCCTGCTGCGCTACTCGGCGGGCTCGCTCGGGATGGGCGTCTGGATCACCGTCCCGGGCATGCTGCTGCTGTACTTCATGACCGACACGCTGGGGGTGAGCCCCGCGCTGGCCGGCGTCACGCTGCTGATCCCCAAGATCGTCGACGCGGTGGCCCACCCGGCCCTCGGCACCTGGTCGGACCGCGAGGCCAGACGGCACGGCCACCGCCGGCGGATGCTCACCCTCGGCCTGACGCTCGCCGTCGCCCTCGTCGCCCTCTTCACCGTGCCCTCCGGGCTCACCGGCCTCGGCGCGGCGCTGTGGGTCGGCGTGGCCTACACGGCCGGTAACCTGCTCTTCGCCTGCTTCCAGGTCCCCTACGTCACGACCCCCTCCGAACTGCGCATCGGCTACCACGAACGCACCCGCGTCTTCATGTTCCGCATGGCGGCGCTCACCGTCGGCCTGCTGGCGACCGGCGTCGCCGCCCCGGCGCTGGTGGCCTCCGGGGAACGCGACGCGTACTCCCGCGCGGCGATGATCCTTTCCGTCTTCATGGTCGTCACCGGTCTGGTCGCCGTGCGCGGGGTGCGCCTGCTCACCGAGGAATGCGGCACCCGCCCGCCCCCGGAGAGCGGGCACTCGGTCCTCGCCGACGTCCGGACGGCGCTGCGGGACCGGGACTTCCGGCCCCTGCTCCTCGCCTACCTCGTCACCGGCACCACTACGCACCTGTTCCTGGCGGCGGTGCCCTACTACACGGCGTACGTGCTCGGGAACGAGAAGCTGACCTCCGTGCTGATGGGCGCCTTCCTCGGCCCGGCGATCGTCGTCGGACCGCTCTGGCAGGCCCTCTCCCGCCGTCACGGCAAGCAGCGGGCCCTGATGACCGCCCAGACGCTGTTCCTGGCCGGCTGCCTGGGCCTCTGGCCGGCCGGCGGGCTCGGCACCCCGGCGACGGTCGTCGTCGCCGTCCTGCTCGGCGTCGCCTTCGCCGGACTCCAGCTGCTCGCGTTCAGCATGCTGTCCGACGCCGTGGCCGCGGCCGAGGCACGGGGCAGCACCCGCGCGGGCGCCTACTCCGGTATCTGGACGGCCACCGACGCCACCGGAACGGCACTGGGCCCCTACCTGTACGCGCTGGCCCTGGCGGCCGGCGGCTTCGTCTCCACCACCGGAGGAACCGTGGCGCAGCCGCAGCGGGCACTGGACCTGCTGCTCCTCGGCTTCACGGCCCTTCCGGCCGCGCTGATGGCGCTCGCGCTCCTCTTCCAGAGCCGCTGCCGGCTCGACGAGCGGGGGAGGCCCGGGGCGACGGCGTGACCAGGAACCGCGCGTGACCGGATCCGCGTGATCAGGGCATGACACATGCGTGACCGCGGGGGCCGGCGGGACCCCGCGGTCACGCGTCCTCGGGCCCCGGGGAGCCCTCAGACGGTGGGCGCGGAACGGATCGCGGCGATGTCGAACTGGAGCCGCACCTTCTCGCTGACCATGGCGCCGCCCTCCGCCAGCCTGCTGTCGTAGGTCAGGCCCCAGTCCGACCGGTTGATGGTGGTGGTCCCGTCGAACCCGGCGCGCTGGTAGCCGAACGGGTCGGTGACGGTGCCGATGTAGGTGAGCTCGAGCGTCACCGGCCGAGTCACCTCCTTGATGGTGAGGTCCCCGGTCATCAGGTAGACGTCGTCGCCGGCCATCTCCACCGAGGTGCTGACGAACCGCATCGTGGGGTGGTTGGCGGAGTCGAGGAAGTCCCGCCCCACCAGATGCGCGTCACGCTGCTCCACGCCGGTGTCCACGCTGCCCGTGTCGATCACGATCTCGGCCTGGGAGCGGGTCGGCCGGGTGCCGTGGAAGAAGAGCCGGCTGCGGTACTCCGTGAAGCATCCGCGGACCGTGGTGACCATGGCGTGCCGCACGGAGAAGCCGACCCGGCTGTGGGCCGGATCGATGAACCACTCGCCGGTGAGAGGGGCGAGGGCGGGATCGACGGGAGACGCCTGCGCGAAGGCGGATCTCGCCTCGACGGCGGGGTCCGTGACGGCGAGAGGCTCCGGGCGACCGGGGGTCGCGGTTCGCTTGAACAGATTCACACTTCACCTGTCGGATTCGCTCGGGACTGCACGCATGACTGCGGGATCCTATTCCAGGGACCCGCAATTCGGCACCATAAGCAGGCGTGTGCAGAATCCTCACGTATTCCCCACCCGGCGACCTTTATTCCTGCTCCGGAGGCCCCGATTTCACGGGTTGCGCGGCATCAGGGGGAGCTGGGCGACTTCCCAGGTGGCGTCCTGCGGCGCAACTTCGCGCCACACGGACGAGCGTTATTGGCGTGAAACGGATCACGCTCCCTCCATCGGAAAGTCGCAACGAGTGGAAATTCCTCGGCATTTCCCGAAGGGGCGCCCGGTACGAGATTCCCCGCTTTGCGCCCGAAATGCGTCAGCCGCCCGGACGGCACAGCAGGCTCAGGGCGTCGGCGGACGCGGAACCGGGTGCGGCGGTGTGGGTGAGCAGGCGCTGCCCGTCACTGTCCGGCAGATGCAGCACCTCGTAGTGGAGTTCGAGGTGGCCGACGTGCGGGTGGTGGAACCGCTTGGTCCCGCTGGAGCACAGACGGACGTCGTGCCGCGCCCAGAGGGCGGCGAAGTCGGGGCTGTGGATCGACAGTTCGCCGATCAGCTCGGCCAGCGGGCGGTCGCCCGGGTGGTGCGCCGCCGAGTAGCGCAGCGAGGAGACGGTCAGCGCCGCCTCCTCGCGCCAGTCCCGGTACAGCTCGCGGGTGTGCGCGTCGAGGAACAGCATGCGGAGCAGGTTGGGGCGGTCGCCGGGGTCGTCGGGCGCCCTCGGGTCCAGGTGCCCGGCCAGCAGGGCGTGACCGAGCGGATTCCACGCCAGCACGTCGTTGCGTCGGCCCAGCAGCAGCGCGGGCACCGAGGGCATGGAGGCCAGCAGGCGGACCGCTCCCGCTCCCGGGCTCTCCGGGCGGGCGGACCCGCGGCGTGCCGCCGGAGCGGGGCGGGCCAGCGCGAACAGGTGGGCGCGCTCGTCGGCGTCCAGCCGCAGGGCCCGGGCGAGCGCCTCGACGACGGCGTCCCCCGCGTTGCCCGACTGCCCCTGTTCCAGGCGCGTGTAGTAGTTCACCGAGATCCCGGCGAGCTGGGCCAGCTCCTCGCGGCGCAGCCCCGGCACCCGCCGGGCGCCCCACGTGGTGAGACCCACGGACTCCGGGGTCACGGCGGCGCGGCGGGTGCGCAGGAAGTGGCCGAGGCCGCCGGGCCCGTTCTCGTGTGCGGTGCCAAGGGACATGACCCCAGTATCGGCGGCCCGGAAAGCGTCCGCCTGCCCCTGTCAGTGGTACCAAGAAGGAGGATCTGGCCGGCGTTCCGTGCGGGCAGCAGGCTCGGGCCCATGACCACCACCGACCTCACCGGCATCCGGTCCGCCGGCTCGCCCCGCCCGGCGTCGGGCGGCTCGCGCACCCGGGAACGGCTCGCCCTCCTCGTCCTGCTGACCGCGAGTTTCACCCTCGCCGTCGACTTCTCCATCCTCAACGTCGCCCTGCCGCGCATCGGCGCCGACCTCGGTTTCGCCCTGGCCGACCTCCAGTGGATCGCGACCTCGTTCGCGCTGTGCGCGGCCGGGTTCACCCTCTTCTTCGGCCGCTGCGCCGACCTGTACGGCCGCCGCCGCCAGTTCCTCGCGGGCATCGCCCTGCTGGGCGTGGCCTCGTTGGCCGGCGGGCTCGCGCAGGAGCCCTGGCTCCTGCTGGCCGCCCGCGTCGCCCAGGGGATCGCGACCGCCGCCGTCACCCCCGCCGCCCTGTCGCTGCTGACCA
>NZ_JACADT010000043.1:0-15215 GCF_013421635.1 Streptomyces sp. UH6
CACCGCCACCGCGCGGGCCGCGAGCTGCTCCCACAGCCGCGCCGCGGTGGACACGGGCAGGGGCCCGAACCGCGTGAGCAGGACGGCGCTCACACCGATGCCGAGCCCCAGACCCACATAACGTCGCACGGGGCGGCCGTGCCGCCGATCGAGGTTCGTCGCCATGACCGCACGCTACGGCCGGGCGGCGGCGCCGGACATGAGTCCTCGTACTCAACCGCCGTGAGCAGCCGCTCCGTCGCGGGCGGCGGCCAGGGGGCCACCCGGCGGGCGGCCCGCGAGGTCACGTCCTGCGGTAGCGCGCGCTGGCGAACGAGAAGCCGCTGAAGGCCACCAGCCCCACGGCGATCACCACCAGCAGCCACGGACCGGCCGCGGTCTGGGTGAAGGCGCGCAGCGTGTCGTCCATCCCCTTCGCCTCGTCCGGGTCGAACCGGACCGCGGCGACCAGGGCGAACACGCCCACCGCGCCGAACAGGACACCTCGCGCGACGCCGCCGAAGACGCCGAGGACGTCGACCACCTGGCGGACGCGGCGGCTCATCCGGCCGGTCTTGAGGTGCTTGTGGAACGTCCGCCGCACCGCGCGGACCAGGATCCATCCGCCCGCGACGACCACACCTACCGCCGTGGCGCCGACCAGCCAGCGACCGCCCGGCATCTCCAGCGCCCGCGCGGTGATGTCCTTGGACTGCTCGTCGGAGGAACCGCCGCCGCCCGACCCGGCGGCGAAGGCCAGCACGGAGTAGGCGACGAAGCCGTAGAAGACGGCACGGCAGCCGGAGAACAGCCGCTTGTGCGTCTTGTGCCCGTCCGGACCGGAGGCGCCGAACGCGGCCTCCGACAGCCGCCACAGCGCCATGCCGGCCGTGGCGATGCCCAGCGCCCACAGCAGCACCGAGCCGAACGGCTTCTCGGCTATCTCCGCGAGCGCGCCGGAGCGGTCGGCCTGCTCGCCGTCGCCCGGGTGGAAGGCCACCCGCAGCGCGATGACCCCGATGAGCAGGTAGAGCACCCCGCGCGCCGCGAAGCCGGCCCGGGCCGCACGGTCCATCGCGGAACTGTTGGCGGCGCGCCGCGCGCCGGTCCGGGGGAGCCACGTCGTCGATTGACCTGTCATGCGGCCCGGTTGCCCGCTGCCCGGTCACGGAAACGGAGGGTGAATCGGCCACCCCCGGCGCTCACCGCACCGCGCGGCCGTCCCGCCCCGGGGCCGCGGGGCCGCTCAGTGACAGCCGAACGACTTGGCGGTGAGGCTCGTGCTCAGCGTGCAGACCTGACCGCGCACCGCACCGTCCGTCCTGTGGAAGGTCAGGTCCCAGGTCCCGTTGTCGTGCCGCAACTGCCCGTACCCGGCGACCCCGTCGAGTCCCGCCGGAGGGTTCGAGGGGTTCTCCACCTGGGTGACCGACCGGTGGACCGGCTGCGGCGGTGTGCCGACGGGCTGCCCCGTGACGTTGTCGTCGACCGGCCCGCGGTCCAGCGGCGAGCCCGAGGAGCCCACGGTCACCTGGGGCGGGCGGACGGTGGCGAAATCGAGCATCTGGTAGAGGTGGACGTGCCCCGACAGCACCAGGCGCACGTTGTCCGCCAGCCGCTGCTGGGTGGTGCCGGCCACCGCCGCGTCGAGGACGTGCGTCAGCCAGGTCACCGCGCCGGGGGCCTGCCCGGCGGACTTCACCATCCACACCGGCTTGTGGGTGAGCAGGAAGAAGTCCTCGGACGGACGCTGCCGCGCGGCCCGGTTCACGGCCTGGAACTGCGGGACGAAGGTGTTCACCTGCGCCGTGCTGCCGGTGTCGTTCGGATCGGCGGACGAGGAGTCCACGGAGACGAGGTTCAGCAGGCCGGCGCGGATCGTGACGGGCGGCGGGAAACGGCTGCACGTCCCGTTGCCCCGCAGTTCGTCGGCGAGGTAGCGGAACCACGCGTCACCGGCGCCCCCGGCCTGCCCCGTGCAGTCCTCGTGGTTGCCCCGGGCCAGCACGACGGGCGCGGCGGCCAGCAACGCCTCGGCGGGCCGGAAGAAGTCCGCCACCACGCAGGCCCAGCTCGCCGCCTCGGCGCGCAGCGCGCACCCCGGATTCCTGGCCTTGTCGTCCGCCCTGCCCGGGTCGTTGCGGTAGAGATAGTCCCCGGTGTGGATCACGAGGTCGGGGGCCCCGCGGGCGATGCTGTTCGCGATCGGGGTGAAGGGCCAGGCGGTCGCGCAGGACTGCGCCGCCTCGGCGGGGTTCACCGGCAGCTCGCAGCCGGTGTCGCCGATGACGTCGACCGTGCGGGGACGGGTGGTCGCGGTCCACCTCGGCAGGGGCAGGTGACCGCCCGCGGGATGGAGCGTCGCCGCCTGCACCGTCGTCGGGACGAGCTGCGCGCCGGTCGCCCCGAGCGGCACCGGCGTCTGTGCCCCCGACTCGCAGACCGTGGTGGGGAAGTGCGCGCCGGTGGGGGTGCTCACCCGCTGAAGAGGGGCGGTCACCTGCGTCCCCAGGGTGTAGCGCACGGTGGGACAGGTCATGCTCGCGTCGGTGGACACGTAACGGATCTGTGTGCCGTGGCTGGTCAGCTGGGTCCACGCCCACGCCTCACCACCGGCGCCCGCTCCGGGGGGCGGGGTCGGACCCGGCGTGTGCGGTGGTGTGTGGGGCGGTGTGTGGGGCGGCCTCGGGTGGTGCGGCGGCCGGTGGTGGTGCGGCGGCTCGTGGTGGTGGTGCGGCTTGTGGTGGTGGTGCGGCGGTTCGTGGTGGTGCGGTGGCCGGGGATGCGGCGCGTGCCCGGGTGCCGCGGTAGGTCCCGGGGGCGGCGTCCCCACGCCGGCGGGCACCCGGGCGGGGGTCGCCGTGGCCGAGACGGCCGCGGCCAGGACACCCGCCACGGCGAGGGCGACGATCCGGTGCATCATGTGACGGCTCCTCGATCGGGAAGCCCCTGGGAAGCGACGTCCCGTCGCCGAGGGCCACACCGGGAATCGTCACCGACGCCTTCGGCACGCGCACCAGCACGAGGACGAACGGGCTAGTCCGGCGCACGCGTCAGCGGACGCGACCTCCGGACGCTCCTTCCTTCTCCTTCGCGTAGTCCTTCGCCATCTCACCGGCGAAGTCGTACACCACACACGGTTCGTCGCCGACGGTCCACGCGTCGTGCCCGGGGGAGCACACGAAGACCTCCCCGGCGCCGACCTCGGTCTCGCTTCCGTCGTCCATGCGGATGTGCATGCGCCCCTGCGTCACCACCCCGTTGTGGTGGAACTGACAGCTCTCGGTTCCGGCGGTCGGAGCGATGTCCTGGGACCACCGCCAGCCGGGCTCGAAGGTCGCCGTCGCGAAGTCCAGCCCCGTGAGGTGGACCGATTCGAGGTGACCGTGCGGGAAATCGCGCTGTTCATCGGGCTTACTGGGAGTCCTGACCTCCAGCATGGTGATGCCTCCTTACTGAGCCACACTTCCATTGTGTAACCCCTCACACGCTGGGCAAGGCCCACGGCCGTCCCGGGCGGCCACCCGGCGGCTCCCGGAAGGCTAGGGTCGGCTCTCGGCCATGGCGAGGAAGGCCGGAGGTGCGAGAACGCGGTGCGTCCCCGCACCGCGGTGCGAGGACGCGGCGTGAAGACCGCGGTGCGAGGGGCAGCTGTGAACGTCGGTGTGCAACGCGGTGCGATCGCCGCCGTACAGGTGCTCGGCCTCGCCGTGTGGTTCTCCATGTCGGCGGTGGTGCCCAGCCTGCGGAACGACTGGGGGCTCACGGCCGGCGGCGCGGTGTGGCTGACGGCGTCCGTGCAGATCGGTTTCGTCGCCGGGGCCGTGATCTCGACCTCCCTCAACCTCCCGGACCGCGTCGCGCCCCAGCGTCTGCTCGCCGCCGGGGCCGCGGCGGCCGCCGTCTGCACCGTCGCGCTGGCCCTGTTCGCCGACCGGTCGGCCGTCGCCGTCCCGCTGCGGTTCGTGACCGGCATGTTCCTGGCCGCCGTCTATCCCACCGGCATGAAGCTCATGGCCTCCTGGTCCGGCAGCGCCCGGCGGGGCCGGACCATGGGCGTCCTGGTCGCCGCCCTCACCCTCGGCTCCACGCTTCCCCACCTCATCGCCGGGCTGGGATCACTGCCCTGGCGCGGTGTCCTGCTCGCGGCGGCGGTGTCCGGGTTCGTGGGCTCCGCCATAGCCCTGGTGCTCGTGCGGCCCGGCCCCCACGCGGCGTCGGCCCCGCCCGCCCGCAACCCCCGGTACGCGCTGACCATGTTCACCGAACGCGGGCCGCGCCTGGCCAACCTCGGCTACTTCGGGCACATGTGGGAGCTCTACGCCCTCTGGACCTGGATCCCGACGTTCCTCCTGGCGGCCCCCGCCGCGCGCGACCTCCCGGTTTCGGTGGAGCTCACGGTGTTCCTCTCGATGGGGATCGGCGGTGCGGCCGGCTGCCTGCTCGGCGGCTGGGGCGCGGACCGCTACGGCCGCTCGCCCGCCGCCGTGACCGCGCTGCTGCTCAGCGGCCTGTGCTGCCTGCTCTCCCCGCTGCTCTTCCACGCCCCGCCGGTGGTCCTGTTCCTCTTCTGCACGCTCTGGGGCGCCGCCGTGATCGCGGATTCCGGGGTGTTCTCCACCTCGCTGAGCGAGGTCGCCGACCACCGCTACATGGGCACGGCGCTCACCGGTCAGACCGCGATCGGCTTCGCCCTCACCGTGGTGACCATCCAGTTCACGCCCCTGCTCGCCGAGGCCGTCGGCTGGCGCTACGCCTTCCTCCTCCTCGCCCCCGGCCCGCTGGCAGGCGCCCTCGCCATGCGCGCCTTCGGCCGTGAGACCACACCCCTTCCTGCCCCGCGAGGCTCGGCCTGAGCGCCGACGGCCGCCACCCGGGACGCCGGAAATGCCGTCCGAGCCCCCTGGCGTGGTGCGGCGGCGTGGCCGTGCCGCGCCGACGGCCGCAGCGGGCACCACCCCTCCGGCCACCGCCGCTTCACTTCGCCGTCCGCCGGGAACCTGGCACGATGATCCCGTGGTTGACCTGGAGCGCATCAAGGCGGAGACCGTGGCGTACTTCCGGGCACTCGACGAGAACGCCACCCTGCGGCACCACTTCCGGGGCGCTGACGAGGACGGCGGCGTGTGGTACTTCCAGGCCGTACCCGACGGCGGCGCGTTGATCGCCGTCAAGCAGGCCGAGCTGACGTCGGCCGGCCAACTCCACCGGTACAGCTGGGAGCACCTGGAGGACGACCACGGCTTCCTGACGGACCAGGCACTCGTCCCGGAGGAGGACCCACTGGAGCCCATCTCGGCCGAGGACTTCCAGCGGGTGTGGAGCCGGTGAGCGTTGACCGGGTGAGCGTTGGACGTCAGTCCTCGGCCGGCACGGCCGAACGCGACGTGCGCGGACCCCGGTCAGGGCCTTGCGAGCCGGCCGTCCGTTGTGCGGACGCCCGGCCGACCCCCTCGGCGGCGGCGAGGAACACCACGGCGGACAGCAGCAGAGCCGTGCCGGTGAGGACGACCGCGTTGAGCCGTTCGCCGAGGACGAGCACGCCGATGACCGCCGCGGTGAGCGGCTCCACCAGGGCCACGACGGACGCCGTGGTCGCCTTGACGGCGCCGAGGCCGGCGAAGAACAACGTGTACGCCAGCGCCGTCGGCACCGCCCCCAGGTAGAGGACCAGGCCCAGCGTCCACGCCGGGCGCCCCGCGTCGGGCAGCGGGCCCTCCAGCAGAGCCGCCGGCAGGAGGCAGACCATGCCGACCGCGAAGCCGGTCACCGTGGACCCGAACGCGCCACCGGCGTTCTCCCGGCCGGAGAATCGGCCCAGCAGCGTCACCCCCGCGTAGCCGGCGGCGGAAAGCAGCGCGTATCCGATGCCCGGCATGGGAGCGGGGCCGGTGCTCCCGTCCGCACCGCCCGTCAGCAGCACCAGGCCGGCGACGCCGCTCGCCACCGCGGCGGTCCCGGCGGCGCCGGTGCGCTCGCCCAGCGTGAGCCTGGCGCCCACGGCGACCAGCACCGGACCCGCACCCAGGATCACCACCGTGGCCACGGTCAGCCCGGCCTGCTGCACCGAGGCGAAGTAGGCCGTCTGGTACGCCGCCAGCCCGAAACCCGTGATCAGGACCCGCCGCGGGTTGGCCGCGAACGCCGCGCGCAGCGACGGCGCCGTCTCCGGCCGCCGGGATCGCCAGGTACGCCGGCCCAGGTGAACCGCCAGGAGCAGGCCGAGTCCCACCAGGAACCGCCAGAACGACACCGCGACGGGGCCGATCCCGCCGGCGTCGTACAGTTCGGCGGCCACGGCACCGCCCGTGCCCCATGCCGTGGCCGCGAGCGCGACGTAGAGAACACCCTGCCGAACGGGCAGGGCGGAAGAGGACTGCACCTGAGGTCTCCTCGATCGATTGCCATCACGTCGTGTCCGTGTCCGTGTCCGTGGGCAATCCGCGCGGCCCCCCCGTGACCCAGGGGTGGCTCGGCACGACGGCCCGCTCTAGGCGGCGGGCGGCGGAGGCGTCAGGAGCAGCTGCATGACATCAACCTATTCGGCGATGGGCCCGGACCCGGCGAGCCGGGCGACGAAGTCGTCGACCATGGCGATCTGCACGTCCTCGGCGAAACGTCCGGGGTCGAAGAGGGCTTGGACGACGAGTCCGTGGACGAAGGCGACGGCGGAGGCGGCCAGTTGGCCTGCGTCGGCGCTCGAGCGGATCTCCCCGAGGTCGCGTGCCGTCTCGAAATGACGGCGGAAGGTTTCGCGCAACCTGGTGTAGCGGTCGCCTTGTTGGGCGGACAGCGTCTCGTCGGCGAGGGACAGGTCCCAGGAGCTGACCCAGATGCGGTTACGGGCGGTGTCGGCCGGAGTGAGCGGCAGGATGTCGATCAGCATGGCCCGTACGGCGGACAGGCCACCGGCGGGAGGAGTCCGGCGCGGGCGTCCCGCCGTGTCCTGTTCCAGCAGGTCCAGCGCGTGCGTGACAAGAGCACGCTTGCTCGGGAAGTAGTGCGTCAGCAGCCCCGTGGAAACGCCCATCTCGGCGGCGACCGCGCGCAGTGTCAGACCGCCGAAACCCTTCGCGGCGAGAACGCGCCACACCGCCTCGGACACGTCCTTGCGGCGGGCTTCGTGATCTCCGGGTGCGGGTGGCGGCATGCGGGCTACCCTACATACCAAACGCTTGTTACGCACGCTCCTCACCGCCATGCCCGGCCGGCCTACCCCCGCCGGCCTTCCCCACCGGCGTATCCGCCCGGCCCGACCCGGAAGGCAGCAAGCCCATGTTCACCATCCCGCTCGACGACCACACGCGACTCCGTCCTCTGGAGCCCTGGCAGGCACCGGAGTTCCTGGCGCACATCGACCGGGCCCGCCCCCTGGTCGACCCGTGGATCCCCTGGGCGTCGCTCACCACCGACCTGGCCTCGGCCAGGTCGACCCTCCAGCGCTACGCCGACCTCTCGTCCTCCGACAGCGGCCGGATATGCGGGATCTGGCGGGACGGCGTGCTCGTGGGCGGCGTCATGTTCACCCGCTGCGACGCCTCCTCGGGAGTGTGCGAGATCGGCTGCTGGCTGGAGGAGGCCGGGCAGGGCCGAGGACTGGTGACCCGCGCCTGCCGGGCACTGATCGACTGGGCCTTCACCGAGCGTGGGATGAGCAGGGTCGAGTGGTGGGTCGCCTCCGGCAACACCCGCAGCATCGCGTCAGCGCGCCGCCTGGGGATGACCCGGGACGGCGTGCTCCGGCAGCGCTATCCGTACCGAGGGGTGCGGCACGACAGCGAGGTGTGGTCGGTCCTGGCGCAGGAGTGGCCGCCGTCAGAGGCTCGGCCCACGCCCGAGCCCACACCCACGCCCGAGCCCACACCCACGCCCGAGCCCACACCCACGCCCGAGCCCACACCCACGCCCGAGCCCGCCCCCACGCCCGAGCCCGCCCCCACCTCCGACGACCGGGCGGACATCGACCGGTTGATGGGCCTGTTCATGGACTCCTTCACCAACACCGGCGGGAGGCGCCCCGATCTGGAGATCATCCGCGAACTCTTCGTCCCGGAGGGGCGGATCATCTCGAACACCGGAAACAACCCCGTGATCATGGACCTGGACGCATTCGTCGAGCCGCGTCAGAGGATGCTCACCGACGGAACGCTGACGGAATTCTCCGAGTGGGAGGTCTCCCGGCGGACCGAGATCTTCGGCTCGGTCGCCCACCGGTTCAGCGAGTACCGCAAGTCCGGTGTCCGGGACGGCGCGCACTTCGAGGGGCACGGCCACAAGACCACCCAGTTCCTTCGGACCCCGACCGGCTGGAGGATGTCCTCCATGGCCTGGGAGGACGAACCGGACCGGCTCCCGGAGTGACGGGCACCCGGATCCGCCGCTCACGGCCACGTCCTGCCGAGCGCCCCGTTCTGTCAGTCCTCACACAAAAGCCATGCGGCGATGTCCACGTCACGCGGATGCACGGGCTCCGACAGCACCACGCCGGTGGTGGTGTCGCCCATCTCCGAGAGTTGCTCGATGACCTGCTCGAGGTGCTGTGCGTCCCGGACCGCGATCGTCAGCTCGTAGCAGTTCTCGCCGGTGACGTGGACGCACGACAGGACGTGGCCCATGGCGAGCAGTCGGTCGCGCAGGACCTGTGGCTTCCGGGCGGAACGCAGCCGCGGGCGCAGCGAGACGTGAGCCCTCAGGCCCAGCCCCAGCCGGTCGAGATCCAGGTGGACGCCGTAGCCCTTGATCACACCGGAGTCCTCCAGACGCCGCACCCGCTCGGCGACGGCGGGCCGACTGAGGGACACCCTGCGGCCCAACTCGGCAAGGCTGATGCGGGCGTTGCGGGAGAGCTCACGGATGATCGCGAGATCCACGGCATCTGTTCCCGACGTTTGGGAAACGGACATGCCGAAACACCTTCTGTTCGACGGAAAGAGCGCGGGGCACCCCGTCGGACCGCCATGGCCGGACGGGCGGCGGCAGCCTACCGTGTTCGCCCATGAGAGCCACCGTGCTGGAAGGGGTCGGACAGGTCCGTCTCGTCGACGTTCCCGACCCGGTGATCGAACAACCGAGTGACGCGCTGGTGAGGGTTTCCCTCGCCGCCGTGTGCGGATCCGACCTGTGGCCGTTCCGAGGTCAGGAGTCGTTCACGCCAGGCGACCGCATGGGCCACGAGTGGATCGGAGTCGTCGAGGAGGTCGGTGCGGGCGTCACCCATCTCCGGGCGGGCGAACTCGTCCTCGCTCCCTTCGCGTTCGCGGACGGCACCTGTCGACAGTGCCGCGACGGGTTGTTCACCTCCTGTCCCAACGGCGGCTTCTGGGGCGGCCGCCATGACGGCGGCCAGGCCGAGGCCGTACGCGTGCCGTTCGCCGAGAGCACGCTCGTCCCGGTGCGCGCGGAAGCGGATGCCGAACTCCTGCGTCGCCTGCTTCCGCTGACGGACGTCATGGCGACCGGCGCCCACGCCGTCGTCCTGGCCGGTGTCCGGCCGGGTTCCACCGTGGTCGTCCTGGGGGACGGTGCCGTCGGGCTGTGCGCGGTGCTCGCCGCCCGCCGCGCCCGAGCCGGACGGATCATCCTCGTCGGCCGCCACCCCGACCGCAGCGACCTGGCCAAGCGCATGGGGGCAACCGACGTCCTGGCCGCGGACGCCCCCGCGACCGTCGGCTTGGTCCGGGACGAGACCGAAGGCGGTGCCGGCGGCGTCGCCGAGTGCGCGGGCACCCAGTCCGCCCTCGACCTCGCGATCGACCTGGTCCGGCCCGGCGGCACCATCGGTTCCGTCGGGGTCCCCAACGGCGTGGACCGCGTCGACCTCTACCGTCTGTTCCGCCACAACATCGCCCTGCGGGCCGGGGTGACTCCCGCCCGCCGCTACCTGGAACCCCTGCTCGCGGAAGTCCTCGCGGGTCAGCTCGACCCCTCACCGGTACTGTCGACCGAGCTGCCCCTGGACGACGTCGCGACCGCCTACCAGGCCATGAACACGCGCCAGGCCACCAAGATCGCCATCCGGCCATGACGCACCGGGCCCAACCCGGCGGGGTCGCACCCCCGCCGTCTCGTTGCCCGTCGGCGACCGAGGCGGACCGGCATCGCTGCGGTGGCAGGCTGGGGGACGAGGTGCTCGACCCCATCCCCCTTCGATGCGGAGGCCGCCCGTGCCTACGGCCGGCCGTGCCGCGGTGATCAGTGCGGGCCGCAAGCCGCGTCGTCGGCGGCCGGCCTGATGATCGCTGCCACCGCAGTGGCCGAGGTCCTCCCCCTCTTCACCACCGCTCAGCTGTCGAGGAGCACGGCCAGCAGGCGCCGCACGGTCACCGCAGTGTCCGGTGCGGTGCCGCGGGTCATCAGCAGATGGTGGGTGGTGCCGACGAGCGCGAGCGCGATGGCAGCGGCGTCGCTGTCCGCCGGGATCCGGCCGTCCCGCTGCTCCGCCTCGAGATAGCCCGTGACGGCGTGCTGGATCGCGTCGAACGCGGGCGCGCCGGACTGAAAACCCTGGCGGGTGTGCGACGCGGCCTTGGGGCGGGTCATCGCCAGGCCCACCACCGCCGGAGGCAGGGAGTCCAGCAGGGCCCCGACGACCTCGCGGAGGTTCTCCGCGACCGTGGCCTGCCCCACTTTGGTGTGCAGGGCCTCGGCCTGGCGGGCACTGCGCGCGAAGCGGTCCAGGACCAGCTCGGCGACGAACTCGTCCAGGCCGGAGAAGTGGGTGTGCAGCACGCCCTTGGCGCAGTCCGCCTCCGCGGTGACCGCGCGGCTGGTCAGGGCCGCGGCGCCGTCGCGCGCCACCACCCGTTCCGCGGCCGCGAACAGCCGCTCGCGCAGGTCCGGAATCGCTACTCCACGAGGTGACACAACAGCCCCTTTCCCTGCGCCCGTTGCAAGTATGGGCGTGCGCCCATACTGTTTGGGCGCTTGCCCATTCTAGGGCCGGGGCACCCAGTCGTGCCCCGGCGGGAGGGAGTTCACCCATGGGGCACTTCGCCAACACCGCGCAGGCCGAGGCGTGGAACGGATACGAAGGCGCGCAGTGGGCCCGCAGCCAGGAGCGCTGGGACGCCGTCAACGACGGCTTCAACCAGCCTCTCCTGGACGCCGCGGCCATCTCCGAGACCGATGCCGTGCTGGATGTCGGCTGCGGAGCCGGCCGCACCACCCGCCTCGCCGCCCGGCGTGCCGTACGTGGCTGGGCGATCGGCCTGGACCTGTCGGGCCCGATGCTGGACAAGGCCAGGGAGAGCGCGGTACGCGAAGAGGTCGCGAATGTGGTCTTCGTGCAGGGCGACGCGCAGGTCCACCCCTTGGACGCCGGGGCGTTCGACGCGGTCATCAGCCGGTACGGCATGACCTTCTTCACCGACCCCGTCGCCGCGTTCGCCAACCTACGCCGCGCACTGCGCCCCGGCGGCCGGCTGGCCTTTGTCTGCGCGGCCGAGGCCGAGGCCAACGAGTGGCTCGCCGCGCTGGCCTCGCTCAAGGACATCCTGCCGCTCGGCGGGTTCGGGAAGGCCGACGGCCCCGGCATGTTCTCCCTGACGGATCCCGCCCGCATCCGCGAACTGCTCGCCGCCGGCGGGTTCGACGGGGTGGAGGTGCACAGGGTCGAGGTGGCGGGGAAATGGGGCACCGACGCGGCGGACGCCGCGGCGTTCCTGTTGGACTCCGGTCCCGGGCGTCACCTGCTCGATCAGGTGACACCGTCCGCGCAGGACGCGGCGCGCCAGGCACTGACGGCCACCCTGCGCCGCCACGAGGCGGACGGCGGGGTGTGGCTGCGCAGCAGTTCCTGGCTGGTCACCGCGCTTCGCGGCGGTTCGGCACACGGCTGAGCCGGACAACCCCCGCCCCGCAGTCCGTGAACCCGCACCCACGACCGCCCTTGTGGACGTCGAGCGTGCGGGTTCATGCTGCACGGCGTTCTTGAACAGCGAGGTGAAGCGACCGTATGTGTGACCTCCCCCTGGGAACAGTCGGTCTGACCAGGGCGTGAAGGGCCGTCGGCGTGATGTCGGAGGCCGCCCAGGGAAGTACCTGGGCGGCGCCTGCACTGGTGCCCCCCGGCAGGATTCGAACCTGCGACACCCGCTAAGACACTCGTCGGCGGTTCTCACATGTTCGCGCCTTGTTCGGGCCTCATGTGTGGGCTGAAATCCGTTCCGGTGGTCCCCCGTGTTTTCGGCGGGTCGGCACCGGTCCCGCCTTGGTTCCGCCCCGTGCCTGTGGTCGGAAGTCTGTGCCATGTCGTGCTACCGCGTAGCACCAGGTGCTACCGTGGGCGATATGAGCGTTCAGCCTGAAATCACTCAGCGGGACCTGCGTAATCGTTCCCGGGAGATCATGGATGCCATACAGGGCGGCCAGTCCTTCACCGTCACTCGTGACGGGCATCCGATCGGGCAGCTCGTCCCTCTGCGGCGGCGCCGTCGGTTCGTCTCCCGGCAGGAGTTCGCGGCGATGTCCAGAACCGCTCCCGACATCTCCCTCGACATGTTCCGCGCCGACCAGGACGCCACGGCCGACCACTACCTGGACGACCCCTATGCCCGCTGATCGTCCGATGTACGGGCAGGGGATCCTCGACACCAACATCATGATCTTGCGGCGGTGGGTGGATCCCGAGGAACTGCCAGAAGAAATGGCGATCACCGCCATCAGCTTGGCCGAGCTGTCCGCCGGCCCTCATGAGGTCCGCCGCAACGACGAACAGAGCGGCTACGACGAGCATGCCGAGCGGGCCCGAAGGCTCGACGTTCTGCAACGTGCGGAACACGAGTTCGACCCCATCCCCTTCGATGCCGAAGCCGCCCGTGCCTACGGCCGGATCTGTGCCGCGGTGATCAGTGCGGGCCGCAAGCCGCGTCGTCGGGTGGCCGACCTGATGATCGCTGCCATCGCAGTGGCCGAGGACCTCCCCCTCTTCACCACCAATCCCGACGACTACAAAGGGCTGGACGACCTTCTGACCGTCGTTCCGGTCACGCGTCCCACGGTGCCGCACGAGAGCTGACGAATTCCGACCGAACACCGCAGAGCCGAATTGGTCGAGCTGCCGAGATGGCCGACCTCCGGACCTTTGGGGGGCAAGCGCGCCCCGCACTGTTGCGGTTGTTCCGGGGCCTCCGGAGCGGGGCGAAGCCTGCCTGGCCCTTCGGGGGACGGGCGTGGACAGAGTGCCTGCTGCTTCTCTGTGCCCCCAGGATTCGAACCTGCGACACCCGCTTTAGGAGGTCCCGCCGAGCGGGGCTGTGACCTGGGAAAACGGTCACCGATACGTGCTTGACCTGCGGAATGCGTCTCGCCGGTTCTCAGTCGTTCGCAGTACTTCCCGGCCTCATGTGTGCCGTAGGTGTGCTGCGGACGGTCCGGCCAGGCCGACCGCCGTTCAGTCTGCCGACGGGCCGGTCCCTGGCTGCGGCAGGTGGTGTGGCTCTCGGAAGGTCTGAGCGAACGGACCGGACGCCGTTAACCGGGACCGGTAGAAGCGCACGGCGCGATACAGCGGAGGGGATGCCGATGACGACGGCCCCGAGCGAGGTTCCTCACCCGCCGTACTCGACGGCGCACCCGTTGCGGACCATCCGTGACATCCGGGAGTCCCTGCCCGACGACCAGCGCAGGCATTTCGATGCGGAGCTCGCCGACACGGAGATCGAGGCACTGCCCGAGATGCTGAACCCCTAGGTGGCCTCGAGCAACGACGGCTTCGAGGAATTCCTGCTGTCCCAGCCCTTCGAGGGCTTGGAGTTCGGTGCCCGCTCCTACGACGAGCAATCGGACCCCGAGTGATCTACCTGCTCGACACGAACGTCGTCGCCGAACTCACGAAGCGGCCCAAGCCCGACCACCGCGTACTGGCTTGGTTCCGGTCCACGCCCCGGCCCAACCGCTTCCTCAGCGTGATCACCGTCGCCGAGATCGAGGCAGGCGTGGATGCCACGGCGGACCCCATGCGCAAGGCCCGCTACACCCAGGCGCTTGCCGCCGTGCGGCACGAGTACGCCGGACGCATCGCACCGATCGGTGAGTCGGAAGCAGCCGCGTACCTGAGCATCCACAAGACGCTGAAATCAGCCGGCGCCGGCATCGACCCACCCGACGCATTGATCGCCGCGACGGCCCTGGCCAACGGCTGGACGGTGACCACGCGCAACATCAAGCACCGCGCCCGGACCGGTGCCCTGGTGATCAACCCGTGGGAGCAGTTGATCTGACCAGCCGTGAAGGGGCGCCAGCGTTGATGTCAGAGGCCGCCCAGGAAACTTCCTGAGCGGCCTCTTCGGTTGTGCCCCCGGCAGGATTCGAACCTGCGACACCCGCTTTAGGAGAGCGGTGCTCTATCCCCTGAGCTACGAAGGCGGGAGGCCTGGCCGGACGGCTTGGCCACCGCGGTCAGTGTAGCGGGTGAGGGCTGATCCGTAACCGGAGTAGTGGCGGGGTCGCGAAGCGCCGCGGCCGCGCTGGTCTGCGGCGGGGTGTGGACGGGGTGTTGCGGGGAGGGAAGTGACCGACAGAGGGCCGGTGGGGGCGGCGTTAGGCTCCGCGCCATGGATGACAGCGTGGAGTGCGGGCAGTGCGGCGCGGTGGGGCTGGAGCCGGGGTTCGTGGAGGACTCGGGGGAGGGCGCACCGGGGTTCGCTCGGTGGATCGCCGGGCCGTTGGAGCGGGGGATCTTCGGGGGCGCCAAACGGCTGGGGAGGACCCGGTGGGAGATCGAGGCCTACCGGTGCCCCCAGTGCGGGCACCTGGAGTTGTTCGCCAGGCGGGAGGTGTAGGGGGCCGCGCAGAGCGGGCTCACGCCGTGGCGGTCACCGCCTGCCAGGGGAGGACGCGGTCGCACCAGCGGTCGAGCAGGACCGCGTCGTGGCCGACCGCGAGGAGGGCGGCGCCGGTCTCGGCGCGGTAGGACTCGACGGCGGTGACCAGGGCCGCGGTGGTGGAGGCGTCGAGCATGGCGGTCATCTCGTCGCAGACCAGGACGCGGGGACGCAGCGACAGGGCGCGGGCCAGGCAGGCGCGCTGGAGTTGGCCGTCGCTGACCTCGTGGGGGCGACGGGTGAGGAGGTCGGGGGTGAGGCCCACCAGGGGGGTGAGTTCGGCGAGGCGGGCGGGGACCTCGTGGCGGCGGCCGGTTGCGCGCAGCGGTTCGGTGATCAGGGCGGCGAGGGTCAGACGGGGGTCGGCGGCCAGGCGGGGCTGCTGGAGGACGACGCCGAAGGCGGTGCGCTGCG
>NZ_JACADT010000430.1:0-4677 GCF_013421635.1 Streptomyces sp. UH6
CGTCCTCCACCGGCGGCAGGGTCGCGGGGTCGATCGCCCGCACCAGGCGGGTGAACTCCTTCAGCGTGAAGGTGCGCAGCCCGGCCGAGTGCCCCATCGAGATGACGTGGGCCCGGTGGTCGCGGGTGGCCGTCAGCACCAGGTCGGCGCGGATGACGTGCTCGTCGCGCAGCTCGCGCCCGGTGAAGCCGGAGGCGTCCGCGCCGTACTCGCCGAGCACGGTGACGGCGTTCTCCTCCATGGGAGCGCCCTCGTGCCCCCAGGTGCCGGCGGACTCGACCACGAGTCCGCCCCACCGGGTGTCGCCGAGCCGCTGGGCGAGGGCATGCCGGGTCAGCCGCTCGGTGATCGGTGAGCGGCACACGTTTCCGGTGCTGACATGCAGGATCCGGAAGCCGGCCTCCCCGCCGTCTTCCTCTCGTATGCCAAGCCCCGCGTCAGGGGCGGGGGTCAATTCGCCACCTCGAGGTCGGGTACCACCTTGCGCAGCTCCTCGGCGGAGATGGCGCCCTCGCGCAGCAGCACCGGCACCGGGCCGGTGACGTCGACGATCGACGAGGGCACGTTCCCCGGCGTCGGGCCGCCGTCGAGGTAGACGGAGACGGAGTCGCCGAGCATCTGCTGGGCGGCCTCGCAGGTCTCCGGCGAAGGGTGGCCGGTCAGGTTGGCGGAGGAGACGGCCATCGGGCCGACCTCGGTGAGCAGCTCGATGGCGACCGGGTGCAGCGGCATGCGCACCGCGACCGTGCCGCGGGTCTCGCCGAGGTCCCAGACCAGCGAGGGCTGGTGGCGGGCGACCAGGGTGAGCGCGCCGGGCCAGAAGGCGTCGACCAGTTCCCAGGCGGTCTCGGAGAAGTCGGTGACCAGTCCGTGCAGCGTGTTGGGCGAGCCGATCAGCACCGGGGAGGGCATGTTGCGGCCGCGCCCCTTGGCCTCCAGCAGGTCGCCGACGGCCTCGGAGGAGAAGGCGTCCGCGCCGATGCCGTACACCGTGTCCGTCGGCAGGACGACCAGTTCGCCACGGCGGACGGCGGACGCGGCTTCGCGCAGACCGGTCGCGCGGTCGGTCGCGTCGTTGGTGTCGTATCGCCGTGCCATGTCAGCTGGCCTCCTCGTGCGGGTCGTGCAGGGGGGAGAGTCGTTCGGTAGGGGTGGTGCCGGTGGGACGCGCGTTCACGGCGTCGCCTTGCGGGCCGTGGCGAACCGCGGCCGGTTGTTGAGGTCGGGGTGGTCGGCGGCGTCGGCCCAGCCCCTCTCCTCGGTGAAGATCCAGGGGACCTGGCCGCCCTGGGTGTCGGCGTGCTCGACCACGACGACGCCGCCGGGCCGCAGCAGCCGGTGCGCGGTGCGTTCCAGGCCGCGGATCAGGTCGAGCCCGTCCTGGCCGGAGAACAGCGCCATGTCCGGGTCGTGGTCCCGCGCCTCGGGGGCGACGTACTCCCACTCGGTGAGCGGGATGTACGGCGGGTTGGTGATGACCAGGTCGACCTGGCCGTCCAGGTCGGGGAAGGCGGTCAGCGCGTCACCGTGGCGCAGGTCGACGCGGGAGCCCTCCATGTTCTTGCGGGCCCACTCCAGGGCCTCCTCGGAGAGTTCCACGGCGTGCACCGAGGACCGCGGCACCTCCTGCGCCATGGCCAGCGCGATCGCCCCGGAGCCGGTGCACAGGTCGACGATGCGGGGTTCGGCGACGTCCATGGCGCGGACCGCGTCTATGGCCCAGCCCACCACCGACTCCGTCTCCGGCCGGGGCACGAACACCCCGGGGCCGACCTGGAGCTCCAGGTAGCGGAAGAAGGCGCGGCCGGTGATGTGCTGCAGCGGCTCGCGGGCCTCCCGCCGGGCGACGACCTCCCAGTAGCGGGCGTCGAAGTCGGAGTCCTTGACGGTGTGCAGCTGGCCCCGCTTCACGCCGTGCACGAACGCGGCGAGCTCCTCCGCGTCGTTGCGCGGCGAGGGCACGCCGGCGTCCGCCAGCCGCTGCGTGGCCTGGGCCACCTCGGCGAGCAGCACGCTGCGCGGGCTCTGGTTCTGCGGCACGCTGGTCCTCCGGTGTCGTCAGGGGGCGTCTTCGCGCGGTGGGCGCCGGACGTCAGGCGGCGGCGAGCTTGGCGGCCGAGTCCGCGTCGACGCAGGCCTGGATCACCGCGTCCAGCTCGCCGTCGAGGACCTGGTCGAGGTTGTAGGCCTTGAAGCCGACCCGGTGGTCGGAGAGCCGGTTCTCCGGGAAGTTGTACGTGCGGATCTTCTCGGAGCGGTCCACGGTGCGGACCTGGCTGCGCCGGGCGTCCGCGGCCTCCCGCTCCGCCTCCTCCTGCGCGGCGGCGAGCAGCCTGGAGCGCAGGATACGCAGAGCCTGCTCCTTGTTCTGCAGCTGGCTCTTCTCGTTCTGGCAGGAGGCGACGACACCGGTCGGCAGGTGCGTGATGCGGACCGCGGAGTCGGTCGTATTCACGGACTGGCCGCCCGGACCGGAGGACCGGTAGACGTCGATCCGCAGGTCGTTCGGGTTGATCTCGACGTCGACCTCCTCGGCCTCCGGCGTCACCAGGACACCGGCCGCGGAGGTGTGGATGCGGCCCTGCGACTCGGTGGCCGGCACCCGCTGCACGCGGTGCACGCCGCCCTCGTACTTCAGCCGCGCCCAGACGCCCTGGCCGGGCTCCGTGGCCCCGTTGCCGCCCTTGGTCTTCACCGCGACCTGGACGTCCTTGTACCCGCCCAGCTCCGACTCGGTGGCGTCGATGATCTCCGTCTTCCACCCCACGCGCTCGGCGTAGCGCAGGTACATCCGCAGCAGGTCGCCCGCGAACAGCGCGGACTCGTCACCGCCGGCGCCGGCCTTGATCTCGAGGATCACGTCCTTGTCGTCGCTGGGGTCGCGGGGGACCAGCAGCAGGCGCAGCTTCTCGGTGAGCTCCTCGCGGAGCTTCTCCAGTTCCTTGACCTCGGCGGCGAAGTCGGGGTCGTCGGCGGCCAGTTCCCTGGCGGTCTCGATGTCGTCCCCGGTCTGCTTCCAGGAGCGGTAGGTGGCGACGATCGGAGTCAGCTCGGCGTAGCGCTTGTTCAGCTTGCGCGCGTTGGCCTGGTCGGCGTGGACCGACGGATCGGCGAGCTTCTTCTCGAGATCGGCGTGCTCACCGACGAGTTCCTCGACGGCCTCGAACATGTGGGGCTCCTGGCTCCTGGAAGGGCGTGCTGGGGGACGAAGGCGTGGCGACCAAAAACGCCGGTCCCGGCCGCCCTGTGCGGGGCGGCCGTGGACCGGCGCGGTGGCTCGCTACTTCTTCGAGCCGGCAGCCGCCTTGCCGAAGCGGGCCTCGAAGCGGGCCACGCGGCCACCGGTGTCGAGGATCTTCTGCTTGCCCGTGTAGAACGGGTGGCACTCGGAGCAGACCTCGGCACGGATGGTGCCGGAGGAGATGGTGCTGCGAGTCGTGAACGACGCGCCACAGGTGCAGCTGACCTGCGTCTCGACGTACTCGGGGTGGATGTCGCGCTTCAAGGTGTCTCCTAGATTTCGGGAGGGCGCCGGGTCGCCGCCGCGGGATGCGGGAGCGTGAACCGGAGCCGACGTACCAGTCTGCCAGCACTGGCCGTATCCCCCAAAACCGGGGGCGGGGCTGTTCTATTCCTCGTCCGTCGCCCGTCCGTCGCCCGTCCGTCGCCCCGTGCGTCCCTGGGCCTCAGGAGGCGACGCGGGAGGGGGCGGCACGCGACGGGGAGCCGACGACCGCGTCCGCGTGCCCCGTGGCGGAGCCCTTGGCCTTGGCCGGGATCGCCTTGTCGTGCCGCATCGCCGACCAGACCAGCGCGGCCTTGTCCTCGTCGACCAGGACCCGGTTCGGGGCGGCCGGGTCGTACGCGACCGGCAGTGTGGTCATCGTCATCCTCGACGGCCCGATGTCCTTCAGCCCGCCGGCGAAGGAGGCGAGGGCGGTGACGCTGCCGAGGCTCTCGTCGGTGGTGACCGACTTGGTGGCGGTGTCGGCGAGGTCGTACAGCCGCTTGGGGCTGGACAGCACGCCGACCTCCTTGACCTGCTGCGCCAGCGCCTTGAGGAAGGCCTGCTGGAGCTGGATCCGCCCGAGGTCGGACCCGTCGCCGACGCCGTGCCGGGTGCGGACCAGACCGAGCGCCTGGGTGCCGCTCAGCCGGTGGGTGCCGGCGTCGAGTCTGAGGTGGCTCTCCGGGTCGGAGATCTTCTTCGTGGTGGTGACCTCGACGCCGCCCAGCGCGTCGACCATCCGGCGGAAGCCGGTGAAGTCGACCTCGAGGAAGTGGTCGACCCGGACGCCGCTCATCGACTCGACGGTCTTCACCGTGCAGGCCGCCCCGCCGGTGGCGTACGCCGAGTTGAACATGACGTCCTTCTCGGCGGGCTGCCGCTGCCCGGACCGGTCGACGCACGAGGGCCGGTCGACGAGGGTGTCGCGCGGTATGGACACCACGCTCGCCGCGGTGCGGCCCTTGTGGACGTGGACCAGCATCGCCGTGTCCGCGCGGGCCCCGCCGTCCGCCGCGCCGCCGCCGAGCCGCTTGTTGCTGCCGCCGGAGCGGCTGTCCGAACCGAGCACGAGGATGTCCTGCGACCCGTTGTCGGTGTCGGCGGGGCGCGCGGAACCGAGGACGCGGTCGATGTCGATGCTCTCGATGTTGCCGTTGAGCTGCGTGTAC
>NZ_JACADT010000431.1:0-4676 GCF_013421635.1 Streptomyces sp. UH6
GCTCGGCGGCCGGACGACGACCGCGGCGGGGACGGGGCGCGGACCGCCCTGGTGGTGGGTGTGCTGGTGCTGGCCCTGCTGGTGGCGGGGCTGGCGTGGAAGCTGGCGGACCTCGGGGACGATCCTTCCGACCCCGGCGCCTCGGCGACCTCGGGCGCGACCACCCAGGGCGCCGAGCCGTCCTCCGGGAAGGACGACGAGCCGAGCCCTTCCCCCTCCGCGACGTCGGCGAGCCCGAGCCCGTCCCCCTCGACGCAGCCGGCGCAGACGGTGAGGGTCACGGTGACCGGCTCGCACACGGAGTACGCCGGCGCCTGCCCGCCCCCGGCGGAGCAACGGCCCTCCGTGGCCGCCTCGTTCACGGTGGGCCGGCTGCCGGCCGAGGTGCGCTACCGGTGGGTGTCCGACGGCCTCGACCACGCGCTGGACGAGGGATGGCGGACGCTGGCCTTCCCCGAGGGCGGCCGGACCACCCGGGAGGAGCGGGTCCCGCTGAACCTGGACGGCGTGGAGGGGGCACTCGAGGGGTCCGTGCGCGTCGAGGTCGACGAGCCGCTCGAGGCGACCTCGGACTCCGTGTCCGTCGCCGTGGTGTGCGAGCCCCCGGACCACTCGGAGGAGCCCTCCCCCGATCCGGACGAGGGCGAGGACTGATCCCGCCGACCGGTCCGCGGACCGCCGCGGGCCGGTCCCGGGGTGGCGGGTCCCGAGGGCCGGTGCCCGGGAACGGCAGCGCCCCCGGGCCCGGTCGGGGCACGGGGGCGCGGTCACGGCCGCCCGCGTCAGTCGTTGGCGTTCAGGACGGGGAGGTAACCGCCCGACTGGCCCGCGGCCTTCGGGTGGTAGGACTCGCCGATGGACGTGATGTTCACGCTGTGCAGCCAGGAGTCGCCGGAGCAGAGCTCGTGCCCGGTGAAGGTGGGCCGGACGTCGCCGAAGCGGAACCCGTAGGCCGAAGCACGCCCCGAGGTGGTCGAGTTCAGCAGGTCGGCCGCCTGGTTGATCGCCGTGCGCTTGGTGTCGGAGAGACCGGCGCAGATCGCCGCCACGTTGTAGAACTTGGGGTAGCCCAGGACGACGACGCGGGCGTTGGGGGCGCGGTTCTTGATGTCGGCGTACAGCGCGTTGAGGTTCCCGGGCAGCGTCGACGTGATGTAGTTGCGCGCCGTGGCGATCCGGTTGAGGCAGGTCGTGTCGCTGCTGATCACACAGGTCTGCATGACGTCGGCGAACCCGGCGTCGTTGCCGCCGGCGCTCACCGAGACCAGGGCGGTGGAGGAGTTGAGCGGGGCCATCTGCGAGCTGCGCACCGAACTCGTCGTCGCGCCGGAGCAGGCCATGAAGGAGAAGGCCGACGGATTGTTCGCGTTGGCCCACAGCTGCGGGTACGCGAGGTTGCTGCGCTTGCAGGTCCCGCTGGACGTCTGGTAGCTGCCCGCTCCCACTCCGGAGGAGTAGGAGTCGCCGAGCGCCACGTACGCGCCGGCCGCCTGGGTGGACGCCTGTGCCGCCGCCGCACCGGTGAAGGCGAGGGCCACGGCGAGGAGGAATGAGCTCACAACTGCGGACGCGCGAACACGTCTCATGGGGGGGCCTCCATGGTCTGCGAATTTCCTGCGGGAACTGTGACAGCTACGCGCGTTGACGGGAAGTGCTCATGTCAAAAATTCATCTGCCGGAGCTGCTTTTTCTCCGTGTGGACGGAAGGACGACACCGGCCGGGACGATGATCCCGTACCGATTCCCGACGAATGCTCAGGCGCGGCGCATTCGCCGCGGATCGATCGCAGCGGGAGGGAAACGGACCGGACACCGCGGCCCCCGCACCCTGAACGGGCGACGGGGGCGCGGCCACTCACCGGGGAGGTCAGTCGTTGGCGTTCAGGACAGGGAGGTAGCCGCCGGACTGGCCGGCCGCCTTCGGGTGGTAGGACTCACCGATGTTCGTCCAGTTCACGCTGTGCAGCCAGGAGCTGCCGGAGCAGATCTCGTGCCCCGCGAAGGTGGGGCGGACGTCGCCGAAGGCGAAGCCGTGGGCCGAAGCACGCCCGGCGATGACCGAGTTCAGGTGGTCGGCCGCCGCGTTGATCGCCGAACGCTTGGTGTCGGAGAGACCGACGCAGACCGCCGCGACGTCGTAGAACTTGGGGTAGCCCAGGACGACGACCCGGGCGTTGGGGGCACGGTTCTCGATGTCGGCGTACAGGGAGTCGAGGTTCCCCGGCAGCGTCGACGTGATGAACGACCGCGCCGAGTTGATCCGGTCGAGACACACCGAGTTCGAGCTGATGACGCAGGTCGTCATGACGTCCGCGAAGCCGGCGTCGTTGCCGCCGGCGGTCACCGAGACCAGGGCGGTGTTCGCGTCGAGCGGGCCCATCTGCGAGCTGCGCACCGAACTCGTCGTGGCTCCCCCGCAGGCCACGAACGAGAACGACGACGGCGAGTTGGCGTTGGCCCACAGCTGCGGGTACGCGTTGGTGCTGCGCTTGCAGCTGCCGCTCTCGGCCGTGTAACTCCCGGCCCCGACACCGGAGGAGTACGAGTCGCCGAGCGCGACGTACGCTCCGGCCGCCTGGGCGGACGCCTGTGCCGCGGACGCGCCCGTGAAGGCGAGGCCTACGGAGAGGAGGAACGAGCTCACGACGGCGGACGTACGGAAACGTCTCATGGGTGGAGCCTCCCTGTTCTGCAGTTGTCTCTGCCTGAACTGTGGTACCAGCTACACGCGTTGACAGGAAGTGTGCATGTCAACAAAACCACGCACCGACGCCCCCTACGGGCGATGATCCCCCACCCAATCCCCGATGAATCATCAGTTAACGCGCGTCCCGCGCGAATTCGGCATCTTGACCGCTGTCCCGTCATTGCGTCAGATTGGGCCCGCCATGCGGCGCTTGGGTCGGTAAACGGACGGAACGCCTCAACCCGGCAAACCGTCGGATCACCTTTCAGGTATTGCGATTACCGACCAATTGCCAATATCGTCATACATCTCATACGCACCGGTCCGTCGTCGTGCGGTTCAGGGGAGGGCTCGGAACCGGGACGGACAGGGGCGGTCGCGCGGTAGGGGGGTGCTCGATGACCCGACCGGTCATCGAGTCGTGCCGCGCGCCCGGGCTCCGGCCGACGGGGCACGGACAGTTCTGCCGGCTCACCCGGCCCGCGGGCAGATCCCTGCCTGCGTGCCGTAGGTGAGAACCCCCCTTTCGAACCGGACTCACAGCGGCCGCCCGGGGGTGGGCGGTCCGCCGGACGAGAGGGACCAGACCCATGAGCGCAGTGCTGCCCCCGGTCACGCCGGGGCCCGACATCTACACGGCGGCGGACCGGTACCGGCCGATCACCTCGCACCTGGCCATCGCTCCGCCGGTCAGCGTGGTGATCCCCGCCATGAACGAGGCGGAGAACCTTCCGTACGTCTTCAAGACCCTGCCGGACTGGGTCCACGAGGTGGTCCTCGTCGACGGCGACTCCACCGACGACACCGTGGCCGTGGCCCGCGAACTGTGGCCGGACGTCAAGGTGGTGCGGCAGACCGGCAAGGGCAAGGGGGACGCCCTGATCGCCGGGTTCGCGGCCTGCACCGGAGACATCGTCGTCATGATCGACGCGGACGGCTCCGCCGACGGCAACGAGATCGTCAGCTACGTCTCCGCCCTGGTCTCCGGCGCGGACTTCGCCAAGGGGTCGCGGTTCGCCAACGGCGGCGGCACCGACGACATGACCTTCGTCCGCAAGCTGGGCAACCGCATGCTGTGCGCGGCCGTCAACCGGAAGTTCGGCGCCCGCTACACCGACCTGTGCTACGGCTACAACGCCTTCTGGCGTCACTGCCTGGACCGGATCGACCTGGACTGCACCGGGTTCGAGGTCGAGACCCTGATGAACATCCGTGTCGTCAAGGCCGGTCTCAAGGTGCAGGAGATCCCCAGCCACGAGTACCTGCGCATCCACGGCGTCAGCAACCTGCGGGCGGTCCGGGACGGATTGCGGGTGCTCCGGGTGATCCTGGCGGAGCGGTCCAACCGCCGTGCTCTGCGCGGGCGTTCGCGCCCGTCGCCGATGCTCGGCGCGACCGCCGGCGAGGTGTCGTGACGAGGCCCGCCGCGCACGACAGGAGCGGGCTGCCGGCCGGTCCGGCACTGCCGGAGATCTCGGTGGTGATCTGCGTCTACACCGAGGACCGCTGGACGGACATCCTCGCCGCGGTGGCCTCGGTGCGGGCGCAGTCCCGGCCCGCCCTGGAGACCCTGCTGGTGGCCGACCACAACCCGGTGCTGCGGGAGAGGCTGGAGCGGGAGTACGAGGACGATCCCTCGGTACGGGTGGTCGCCAACGCCGGCCCGCGCGGCCTGTCCGCCGGGCGGAACACCGGCATCGCCGAGGCCCGGGGGGAGGTGGTCGCCTTCCTGGACGACGACGCGGTGGCCGACCCCCGGTGGCTGCGCCACTTCGCCGAGGCGTACGACGACCCCCGGGTGATGGCGGTGGGGGGCCGCACCGAGCCCGCCTGGGAGTCGGGCCGCCGGCCGCCCTGGTTCCCGGAGGAGTTCGACTGGGTGGTGGGCTGCACCTACCGCGGCCTGCCGCCCGGCCGGGTGCGGGTGCGCAACGTGCTGGGCGGCAACGCCTCGTTCCGGCGGACCGCGTTCGAGACGGCCGGCGGCTTC
>NZ_JACADT010000432.1:0-4664 GCF_013421635.1 Streptomyces sp. UH6
CCGTGACCGCCGCGCGGACGCGCCGCGGGCCTCCTGCGCGGATCCGGGGCCGAAGCGGGCCATGGGGTCGGTCCGGCGGGGTACCGGATGGCAGACTGTGGCACGGCCCGGGCGCGCACGGACCGGTGCAGCGTATCCCCATGCCCTCATTCGTCCCGGGACGGGGTGGTGTGGGGTCTTACACCCGGACCAAGGCACGTGCCAGGTGGATCGGCATTTTTCACTCGAACGTGTGTTTGGCGCAACCTTTCGAAAGCCTCTACCGTTGTGCAGCAGGGAGACCATCGAGAGGGGCCGACGTGACCACCACCGCAGACAGCGCCACCATCACCGCCCAGGACCGCTCCCAGGGGCGTCTCGAGCCGCCACACGCGATGAACGCCGGGATCAACACCGCGATGAACGAAGCCACGCACCCGGAGGGGCCAAAGCGCTCCCTCCCCGGGCGACCTCCCGGCATCCGGGCGGACAGCTCGGGCCTCACCGACCGCCAGCGGCGGGTCATCGAGGTGATCCGCGACTCGGTGCAGCGCCGGGGCTATCCGCCGTCCATGCGGGAGATCGGGCAGGCCGTGGGCCTCTCAAGCACCTCCTCGGTGGCGCACCAGCTGATGGCGCTGGAGCGCAAGGGCTTCCTGCGCCGCGACCCGCACCGGCCGCGCGCCTACGAGGTGCGGGCCTCCGACCAGGCCGCCCCCGTGCAGCCCACGGACACGGCGGGCAAGCCGGCCGCGTCGTACGTGCCGCTGGTGGGCCGTATCGCCGCCGGTGGGCCGATCCTCGCCGAGGAGTCGGTCGAGGACGTCTTCCCGCTCCCCCGGCAGCTGGTCGGTGACGGCGAGCTCTTCGTCCTCAAGGTCGTCGGCGATTCGATGATTGAGGCCGCGATCTGTGACGGCGACTGGGTCACGGTCCGCCGCCAGCCGGTGGCGGAGAACGGCGACATCGTCGCCGCCATGCTGGACGGCGAGGCCACCGTGAAGCGTTTCAAGCGCGAGGACGGTCACGTCTGGCTCCTCCCGCACAACGCCGCCTACGAGCCCATTCCGGGCGACGACGCCACCATCCTGGGCAAGGTGGTGGCGGTGCTGCGCCGCGTCTGAGACCAGCGGCCCTCCCGGCCGCGCTTGATCGGGCCCCGGAACCCCTGCGCCGGTTCCGGGGCCCTGCTGCGTCCGCCGCCGTCGGGCCCTGGGGTGCCGCCGTGCGGTCCTGGTGGCCTTCCGTCGCGGTGACCACGGCTTGCGCCCGTGTGCGTTCCCTCAGCCACCGTCGGCGGCGTACCGCCGCGCCGCGAGGCGCCCGCCGGGCGCTCGGACGACGACCGGTCGCCCGGCGATCAGCGCCCCTCCGCCTGGGCGGTCGCGTCGATGGCGGCGAGCGAGCGGCGGACCTGGTTCCGGTCGGTCGTGTACCAGAAGTCGGGCAGTGAGGCCTTCAGGAAGCTGCCGTAGCGGGCCGTGGCCAGGCGCTGATCGAGCACCGCGACCACGCCGCGGTCGCCCGTGGCCCGGACCAGCCGTCCGGCGCCCTGGGCCATCAGCAGCGCCGCGTGTGTCGCGGCGACCGCCATGAAGCCGTTGCCGCCGCCTTCCTCGACGGCCTTCTGCCGCGCGCTCATCAGCGGGTCGTCGGGCCGCGGGAAGGGGATCTTGTCCATCACCACCAGCTGGCAGCTGGGGCCCGGCACGTCCACGCCCTGCCAGAGCGAGAGCGTGCCGAACAGGCAGGTCTTCGGGTCGGCGGCGAAGTTCTTGATCAGCTCGCCGAGCGTCTCCTCGCCCTGCAGCAGCACGGGGAACTCGGGGATCCGCTCCCGCAGCTCCTCCGCGGCGAGCTGGGCGGCCCGCATCGAGGAGAAGAGTCCGAGCGTGCGCCCGCCTGCGGCCTGGATCAGCTCGGTGAGCTCGTCCAGCATGTCCGCCCGGTCGCCGTCCCGGGCCGGGCGGGCCAGGTGCTTGGCGACGTAGAGGATGCCCTGCTTCGGGTAGTCGAACGGCGATCCGACGTCCACGCCCTTCCACTGCGGGAGGTCGTCACCCTCGAGGCCCTCGGGGCCGAGACCCAGCGACCCGGCGACGCCGTTGAAGTCGCCGCCCAGCTTGAGCGTGGCGGAGGCCAGCACGACGCTGCGGTCGGCGAACAGCTTCTCGCGCATCAGCCCGGCCACGGACAGCGGCGCCACCCGCAGCGAGGCGCCGAAGCGGTCGTGCCGTTCGTACCAGACCACGTCCCACTCGTTGCCGTGGGTGATCCGCTCGGCCACGGCGTGCACGTTCTCCACCGACGCCAGGGCCTGCTTGCGGACCGCGTCCTCGTCCTGGACGGATTTGTCGCGGGTGTTGCCGAGGGCGGAGATCACCGACCGGCAGGCGTCCCGCAACGCGGTCAGCGCGTAGGCCAAGTCCTCGGGGATCTCCTCCAGGCGCCCGGGCAGCGCCAGTTCCATCACCCGCTCGAAACCCTCCGAGGCGGTCTGGAGCTGGTCGGCGAACTTCTCGTCGACCAGCTTGGCCGCGCGGCGCACCGCACGGTTGACCTGGCCGGGGGTCAGCTCGCCGGTGGCGACACCGGTGACCCGGGAGACCAGCTCGTGGGCCTCGTCGACGATCAGCACCTCGTGCTGCGGAACCACCGGCGCGCCCTCGATGGCGTCGATGGCCAGCAGCGCGTGGTTGGTGACGATCACCTCGGCGAGCTTGGCCCGCTCACGGGCCGCCTCCGCGAAGCACTCCGCGCCGTAGGCGCACTTGGAGGCTCCCAGGCATTCGCGGGAGGAGACCGACACCTGCTGCCAGGCCCGGTCGGAGACGCCCGGCGTCAGGTCGTCCCGGTCCCCGTTCTCGGTCTCGTCGGCCCAGTCGCGCAGGCGGAGCAGGTCCTGGCCGAGCTTGCTGGTGGGGGCGGCGGCCTCGAACTGGTCGAAGAGGCCCTCGTCCTCGTCCTGCGGCATTCCCTCGTGCAGCCGGTGCAGGCAGAGGTAGTTGGAGCGGCCCTTGAGCATCGCGTACTCGGGCCGGCGGCGCAGCAGCGGGTGCAGGGCGTCCACCGTGCGCGGCAGGTCGCGTTCGACGAGCTGCCGCTGCAGGGCCAGGGTGGCGGTGGCGATGACCACGCGCTCCCCGTGCGCCAGGCTGGGCACCAGGTAGCCGAGCGACTTACCGGTGCCGGTGCCGGCCTGGACCAGCAGGTGGGTGCCGTCGTCGATGGCTTCCGCGACGGCTTCGGCCATGGCCACCTGGCCGGGACGCTCCGTGCCGCCGACGGCGCCGACGGCGGCGTGCAGGAGTTCGGGGAGTGAGGGCTTCGTCATAGCCCCACCAACCCTAGTGCGTCCCTCCGACAACACCCCGCCCCCGGATCATCAGGGCGGCCCGCTTGCCGGGCAGCTCGAGGGTGCCCGCCCGGCGGAACCCTGCCTTCCGGAAGGCGCCGAGGGAGGCGTGGTTGCGCACGTCGGGCTCGGCGACCAGCCGCGGACAGCCGGGACGCCGGTCGAGCACCAGGCGGGCCACGGCGTCCAGCAGCAGGGCGCCCAGTCCCCGCCCCCGGTCGGCGGCCTCGCCGATCAGCAGATGCACGCCGGTGTCATGGGGGCGCGCGGCGTAGTGGTCCGCGAGCGGGTCGAGGTCGGCGCGGTAGATCTCCCAGTAGCTCGTCGGGCGGCCGTCGAGCAGCCCGAGGCAGGGCACGCTGCGGCCGTCGCCCCCGGTCTGTGCCCGCAGGTGTTCCTCGGTGCGCGCGGGCGGTCCGGCGAGGTCCCAGTACTCCGCCACCACGGGGTCGTTCATCCAGCGGTGCAGCAGGCCGAGGTGTTCCCCGCCCCGCACCGGCAGCAGCCGGAACGGGCCGTCGGGGGTCGCGACGGGGCCCCAGCCCGCCACGTCACGACCCGCCACGTCACGGCCCGCCACGTCACCGGGGCGGGCGCTCCGGACGCCCGCCGGGGCGCGGGTGCCCGCCGGGACGCTCACGGGGCGTGCACCGGGTTGGCGACGGTGACGTACACGGACTGCGTGTCGACCGGGCCGACCAGTTCGTCGAGGCCGCGCAGCCGGGTGAGCAGGTTGGCCTTGCAGCGCAGCAGGGGCTCCTCCAGCAGCCGGGCGGGCAGGGGGGAGCCGGTGGCGTCCGGTCCTGCGGCGGCGTCGGTCAGGAAGCGGCGGAACGCGGCGAGCAGCAGGCGTTCGTCGGCGAGCCCCTGCGATCCGAACGCGCCGATGAGGCCCAGCACGTTGTTGACGCCGAGGTAGTAGGCGAACCGTTCGTCGGTGACGTCGTCGTCCACGAAGGTGTCGCTGCGGTCGCCGACCCCGGGCAGCAGGGCGTCCAGCTCGGCGCGGCGGGACGCGCGGAAGTAGTAGCCCTGGTTGTCCCGGTAGCGGCCGCCGGCGGGCCAGCCGTCCGCGTCGAGCAGGAGCAGGGTGTTCTGCTGGTGGGCCTCGAGGGCGATGCCGGCCTCGCCGTCCAGCCGGAGGACGGGGCGCACGACGCGTTCCAGGTAGCGCAGGAACCACTCGGCGCAGACGGCGGTCCGCGGCCGTCCGGTGCGGGCGGCGAGGGCGGTGACCAGGGCGGCCAGCCGGGAGACGGGCTCACCGGGGCGACGGGTGCAGGCGGGCCGGGGGGCGCAGAGCGAGGCGACGCAGCACACGTCGTCGGTC
>NZ_JACADT010000433.1:0-4657 GCF_013421635.1 Streptomyces sp. UH6
GGGGACCCGGTGACCGCCGCCGCTTCCGCGGTGCCCGTCGGACGGCGTCAGCCGAACGGGATCACCACCACGGAGGAGTCGGAGTTCGTCTGGAGCCTGGAGGTCGCGTTGCCGATCGCGCTCCAGACCTCCAGCCGGACCGTCCCGCCCCGCAGGTCGCCCAGCGTGCCGGTGGCGGACCTCAGGCCGCGGGTCTGGTCGTAGCGCTCCCAGCCCGTCACCGGGTCGGTGGCGAAGTAGTGGTACGTCTCCGTCCGGTCGAAGGTGCCGTCACCGGTCAGGTCGTAGCTGATCCGGGCCTGCTGCCCGAGACCGACCGCGGTGCCGGCGTCCACGGCCAGGCGGAAGGAGGTGGAACCGCCCGAGGTGAGCGTGCCGTTGACGCCCTTCACCTCGTAGACCAGCGGCTGGTAAGGGGTGCCGTCACGGTTGGTGCCGCCGGCCGAGGCGATGGTGTCGCTGCCCGCCGAGCCGTCGGTGGCCGTGGTGAGGACGCCGCCGGTCCGCAGCCGGAAGGTGTTCCCCGACGCCGGGGGAGTGCCCGGGTCGGTGCCCCCGGCCCCGGTGGCGGTCGCCGTGGACCGCGCGGGCACGCTCAGCGTGCGGCCGTCGGAGAAGGTGACCGTCCGCGCGCCGGAGCCGTGGTTGTGCGCCACGTAGGTGCGGGTGCCGTTCTTGGCGAAGACGGCCGAGGTGGGGAGGTCGCCGGTCACCGAGGTGTCGGGCGCGCCCAGCGTGTCGAGCCCGGTGAGCCAGTGGTAGGTGTGCGCCTTCGACTCGCCGTCCTCCGGGGTGTAGTTGCCGTTCTGCGCGTCCCACTTGGCCTTGGCCGTGGCGGGGTCGGCCAGCGACTGGAACTCCCAGAGGATGTCCCGCCACTCCACCGCGGGCCCGCCGTTCTCCCGTTCCATCTCGGCGAGGTTGCGCCGGATCGCCTCCTTGTGGGCGCCGAGGTGGAGGGCGTTGGCGGCGGTCACCGGGAGGGTGTTGATGCCGTGGATCTCCTCCGGGTTGGCGGTCCACCAGGTGGAGTACGCGCCGCCGCTGCCCCACACCATGCCGAGGGTGTCGTGGGTGTAGGAGCCGGGGAAGACCTGCTGGTCCTTGTCGAACCAGTACTGGGCGATCGCCTCGCTCTCGGTGGTGAGGAGGTAGACGCCGAGGTCGCGCAGCGAACTGTCCCCGGTGGCCGAGCCGTAGAGGACCAGGGCGGCGCTGAGGTTGGTCGACTCCGAGGAGGACTCCTGGTTGTTGCCCGCCGCGAAGCCCTGGTGGCCGGAGGCCCAGCCGTGTCCGGCGTAGACGTCGAAGCCGCGCAGGAAGGGGAAGGAACCGTCGGTGCGGCTCGGGTTGGCGGTGTCGCGGACCAGCGTCTTCACCATGCCGCCCCAGGCGGAGTCGGCGGCCCACTGCGCGTCGTACTGGGCGACGATCGCGGCGGCGTGGACGTAGTAGCCGTAGTGGAAGTGGTGGTCGTTGAGTTCGGTGTCGCTGCCGTAGGAGGCCGGGTAACCGGTGAGGGTCTTCCAGTCCTTGTCGTAGGAGAACTCGTTGGCCCCGCCGGCGGTGAACCAGTCCTGGAGCTTGCCCTTGATCAGGCCGAGCAGCTTGTCGCGGGTGGCGGTCTCACCGATCTGGTCGGAGATGGTGACCAGTTGGGCCAGCTTGCCGAGTGCCTTGCCGGTCCAGTACGTGTCGGTGGCGCCGGAGAACGGGTCCGCGGAGTTCGCGACCTCGTTGACGTACCCGCGCAGGCGGGCCGTGTCGAGCGCGCTGCTGCGCGGGAGCTGGGGCAGCGCCGGGGCCGCCTTCATGGTGGTGCTGAAGGAGGCGCCCTCGCGGACCTTCATCTGGCCGCGCGGCGAGACGTAGGTGTGGGAGGTCAGCGCGTCGGTGGTGTGCAGCCACTGGTGCCGGTAGAGGGCCTGCAGGGCGCCGCGCTCGGTGCCCTCCTTTGCCACGGTGGTCAGCGAGTAGGTGGCCTTGACCGTGCCCGCCGAGTAGCTCCAGTCGACCTTCGACCCGGTGACGAAGCTGAAGGCGTACTTGCGGTAGGTGGCCAGCGCGTCGGTGGACGGCAGCACGGCGAGGGAGAAGTAGTCCTTGCCGGCGAGCCCGGCGGTGATCTCCGTGCCGGAGACGTTCCAGTCGGCGCCGGTGGGGGCGAACAGGGCGTAGTGGTGACCGCCCACGGTGATGCCGAGGACGTTGCCCTGGTCGGAGAAGACGGAGGGCGTGGCGGCGGTGCTGATCCGCGCGTTCCCGCCGGTGCCCTGGGCGTACACGAAGGGCATGCCGTGGCCGATGGTGGTCCGCAGGGTGCGGGTGCCGTCGGACCAGTAGGGGGTGACCGTCCAGTCGGACCAGGCGTCCGCCTTGGTGTCGGGCGAGTTCAGCCCGGCCAGGCCGACCGTCAGGTCCCGCTTGTGGGCGAACTCGTACTGCCGGCCCTCACCGACGATCGCGGGCGTCGTGGGATAGCCGACCTCCAGCCCGCCCGCCACCGCCTGGTAGGTCAGCGGATGGCCGTACATCGGGGTCGAGTACGGGTTGTCGCCGTACCGCTGGAAGGCGAGGGAGGACCACCAGTCGTTGGTGGGGACCGGCTTGCCCTGGGCGGCCGCGGTGACCTTGGGCTTGACCGGCGTGCCGGTGTTGGTGGTGGGCCCGGACGTACCGGAAGGCCGGGTGTCGGAATAACTCCCGGCACCCACGGGAACGGTGGCGGCCGCCGCGGGGGCCGCCGCCGGACCGAGTCCGACGGCGGCCAGCGACGCGGCCACGACCAGCACGGAGGCCGGCCTCAAGGCCCGAAGGGGCCGCAGGGGGAGGGCTGGCATGGAGGACACCTCTTGTCATCACGGGGGTGGCGGGGGGACGTGATGGAACGGGGGGAGGAGCTGTGGGGCGTCACCCGAGAGTTCAGAGAGCGCTCTCAAGTCGCGGGAAACGTAGGGCTCCAGGGGGTGGGTGTCAACACCTGACGCACAGCCGGACGTCGTCCGGGGGCTCCGCCATGGTCGCCCTCCGGCCGTCTGAGAGCGCTCTCAGGCGACGGTTCGTCAGAGCGCGTACGACGGCAGCGCGATGTCCCCGGCCTTCGCGAACTGGGCGGCGAACAGGGACTTCATCGGCCAGCGGGTCATCTGCCGCATCGACAGGTCCCGCAGGCGGATGCCGAGCCGGCCCGAGGGGGCGAACCCCGCGGCGCCCCCGGGCGGAAGCTGCTGGGCCTGGTCGACGTACGGACGCATCACCTCGTCGTACCGCCGGAACGCGACGCGGTGGTCGCCCCCGGCGGCCGCGACCTCCCCGGCCAGCACGTAGGCGCCGACCAGGGCGAGGCTGGTCCCGAGGCCGGTCAACGGCGAGGCGCAGTACCCGGCGTCGCCCAGCAGCGCCACCCGGCCCCGCGACCAGCTGTCGAGATGGACCTGGTCCATCGAGTCGAGGAAGAAGTCCGGGGCGGTGCGCATGGCGCGCAGCAGGCGAGGGGTCTGCCAGCCGACGTGGGCGAAGCGCCGGGCCACGATCTCCCGCTGGGCGTCGACGTCGCGGCGGTCGTAGGCGACGGGCGCGGAGCGGAAGCTGAGGCCGGCCTTGATCTCGCCCGGCAGGCGCCCGGGCCGCGCGGACGCGACCAGGCCGCCGGGAGCGTTGTGCATCAGATACCAGCCGTCGAGTTCCAGCTCGTCGGTGGCGGTGAACCAGGCGTTGTAGAGGCCGAGCGGCCGGACGAACCGCGCCTCGGGCCCGAAGGCCAGCGCGCGCACCACCGAGTGCGGCCCGTCCGCGCCGATCACCAGCCCGAACCGGCGCGGTGCGGCCTTCTCGAAGGAGACCGTGACGCCGTCCGCGTCCTGCGCAAGTTCGGTGACCGTGTCGTCGAAGAGGTACTCGGTGCCGGGCACGGTGGCCTCGTACAGAAGGCGGGCGAGATCGCCGCGGAGGATCTCGATCTCGGAGACGATCCCCTCGCCGCCGAAGGCGTCGGCGGGAACCCGGACGGTGACACGGCCGGAGGCGTCGACGTTCGCGAGTCCCCGCTGGTCCACGCTCTCGGCCCTGGCCCGGTCCATCAGGCCCATCCGCTCGACGACGGTGCGGCCGGCGCCGCGCAGATCCACGGTCTGCCCGCCCGGGCGGGGCTGAGGCGCGCGTTCCACGACGGTGACGGTGAAACCGCCCTTGCGTAGCCAGTACGCCAGGGCGGGACCCGCGATGCCGGCACCGGACACGAGTATCTCGTTGTTCGTCATGGCGGTGAATGTACGCCGTACGCCCAGTGCATCGCAAGCAATAAAATCCCTGCTTGCAAAGCTGGTCGATGTGATGTGCACTAGTGCGTCTAGGGTGCTCGAACGGCGCTCCGGCGCGGATCCGCAGTCTGCGCCGCTAGGATGGACCTCCTCGGAGTGCACTAGTGCGGAGGGTGTTCATGGGTGAGCAGGCGGGGCCGCGGTACAGCCGGATCGTCACCGAACTCCGGCAGCGGATCGAGAGCGGTGAACTGGCGCCGGGCGAGCGCGTGCCGTCCACCCGGGAGATCACCAAGGAGTGGGGCGTCGCCATGGCCACCGCCACCAAGGTGCTCACCGAACTGCGTCACCAGGGCCTGGTGCGGGCCGTTCCCGGCGTCGGGACCGTGGTGGAGACC
>NZ_JACADT010000434.1:0-4652 GCF_013421635.1 Streptomyces sp. UH6
GAAAGCCGGACCACCGGGCCGCTCCGCGCCGTGCCCACCGCGACCCGCAGGCCGGAGCCGCCGGAGTCCACCGCCAGCAGCACCCGTTCGCGCGGCCCGGTCCCGCTCACGGCAGTCGCCAGTCCACGGGCTGCGCCCCCTGCTGGAGCAACAGGTCGTTGGCCCGGCTGAACGGACGCGAGCCGAAGAAGCCGCGGTCGGCGGACATGGGGGAGGGGTGGGCGGACTCCACCGACGGGAGGCCGCCCAGCAGGCGCCGCGCGCCCCTGGCGTGGCTGCCCCAGAGGATCGCCACCAGCGGCTTGCCGCGCTCGGCGAGGGCGCGGACGGCCTGTTCGGTGACCTGCTCCCAGCCCTTGCCCCGGTGGGCGTTGGGCTTGCGCGGGGCCGTGGTGAGCGAGGAGTTGAGCAGCAGCACACCTTGGTCGGCCCACGGCGTGAGGTCGCCGTTGGAAGGCTCGGGGACGCCGAGGTCGTTCTGCATCTCCCGGTATATGTTGATCAGGCTGGGCGGCAGCGGGCGCACCTCGGGGGCGACGCTGAACGACAGCCCGACGGCATGTCCCGGTGTCGGATAGGGGTCCTGACCGACGATCAGGACGCGGACGTCGTCGAAGGGCTGCTGGAAGGCGCGCAGGATGTTCGGCCCCGCCGGGACGTAGCTGCGTCCCGCGGCGATCTCCGACCGCAGGAAGTCCCCCATCCGGGCGATCTGGCCGGCCACGGGTTCCAGCGCCTTGGCCCAGCCGGGCTCGACGATCTCGTGCAAAGGTCTAGGTGCCACGGGCGTCACCCTACTGCCGGGGTCCGACAGACGATCAAGCTCTGGCCCACGCTGCCGGAGGGCGGCGCCGGGGCCCGGGCCGGCCTCAGCCGAGGACGGCGGCGCGTACACAGAGCACGTCCGGGAGGTGCGAGGCGAGCATCCGCCAGCTGTCGCCGTCGTCCGCGGACGCGTACAGCTCGCCGTTGCGGGTGCCGAAGTAGACGCCCGCCGGGTCCGCGTCGTCGGTGCACAGGGCGTCGCGGAGCACCACTCCGTAGTGGTCCTCGTCGGGCAGGCCGGCGGACAGCGGCTCCCACCGGCCGCCCCCGTCGGAGGTGCGGAAGACCCTGAGGCGCCGGCCGGCCGGAACCCGGTCGGAGTCGGCGTTGACCGGGACCAGGTAGGCGGTGGAGCCGCGGTGGGGATGGGCCGCGACCGCGAAGCCGAAGGTGGACGGCAGCCCCTCGCCGATGTCGCTCCAGTGCGCGCCCGCGTCGTCGCTGCGGTAGACGCCCCAGTGGTTCTGCAGGTACAGCCGGTCCGGGTCGGCGGCGTCCCGGGAGACCTTGTGCACGCACTGCCCGAACTCCGGATCGGGGTCCGGCAGGAAGACCGCCGAGACGCCCGAGTTGGAAGGGGCCCAGCTCGCGCCGCCGTCCGCGCTGCGGAAGACGCCCGCGGCGGACACCGCCACCGTCAGGGCGCCCGGATCACGGGCGTCGGTGAGGATCGTGTGCAGCCCCTCGCCGCCCCCGCCGGGCGCCCAGCGGGAGCGGGTGGGGTGCTCCCAGAGCGGGCGGACCAGCGAGAAGCTCTCGCCGCGGTCCTCGGAGCGGAAGAGCGCGGCGGGCTCGGTGCCGGCGTACACCACGTCGGGCTCGACGGCGGACGGATGGAGCTGCCAGACGCGCTCCAGCGAGGCCCCGGTGTCCTGCGGGAACCGCACCGCGGGGCTGGACGGCTCCCCCCACGTGCGGCCGAGGTCGTCCGAGTGGAAGACCGACGGCCCCCAGTGGGAGCTCACGCCGCCGACCAGGATCCGCGGTGTGGAGGCGCGGGTGTCGAGCGCGACCGAGTAGACGGCCTGGGCGTTAAAGTGCGGAGCGGGGTCGAACTCCCAGGAGCCGCCGGAGCGGCGGCGCGCGAGGAACAGACCCTTGTTCGTGCCTACGGCGAGCAGTACGTCGGCCATGCCGGCCACCTCTCAGGACGTCGTCGTCCGGATGGGAGCGAGTCGGACCCGGCCAGTCTGCACGGTGCCACCGACAACGCCGCGGAGCCGTGGACGGACCGACCGCCGTCGGCCCTCGTCCCACCGCCCTGGCCCCCCTGCCCCGACGAGGGGTGACGCCTCGTCGGGGCAGCCGCGGCCCTCGGGTGCCGCTAGCCGCGCATGGCGTCCATGCGGGCGATCTCCGTGGTCTGGGTGGCGATCACGTCGTCGGCCATCTCCTCGGCGCGGATGTTGTTGCCGTTCGCCTTCACGTCCGCGGCCATCGCGATCGCGCCCTCGTGGTGAGCCGTCATCAGGTCGAGGAAGAGCCCGTCGAACTCGGCGCCGTCGGCCGCCTCGAGCTGCTTCATCTGCTCGGGGGTGGCCATGCCCCGCATCCCCTGGTGGCCGTGGGCGCCGGCGTCCTTCCCGGAGCCGTGCTCGTCCAGCCACCCCTCCATCATGTCGATCTCCGCGCCCTGCACGTCCGCGATGCGCGAGGCCAGGCCCCTGACCTCCTTCGACTCGGCCCGGTCGGGGGCCAACCGGGCCATTTCCAGAGCCTGTTCGTGGTGTTCGATCATCATCCGGACGTAGGAGACGTCCGCGCTGTTGGGGGAGTCGTCCTCCTTGCGGTGCTGCGCCGCCTCCTCGGGGGAGAGGGTCCTGTTCGGCTCGCCCGGTCTCCCCGGAGCGATCACGGAAGAGCCCTGGGCCGCGCCCGACCCGGAGTCCGCACCGGAGTCGCAGCCGCCGAGCGCGAGGAGGGTCAGGGGCAGCGCGGCGGTGACGAGTGCTGCTCGCAGGACGCGACGGATGGGCACGGTGACCTCCCGGAGGGACGGTTGACGGTTGCTCGGTCTTCGAGCACCGTCCTAGCACGGTTCCACCGGCGTGTGATCGTAAAAACTTATGTTAATTGTATTTCGAATCTATTGATCTGTGCATGACGCGGCCCATACTGCTGAGGTCCGTCCACCGCTCGGTGTGTGAACGGACCGAAGAGGGAGGATGAAGTGCTCAGACTGAACCCCCGAAAGCAGCGGAGACGGCTGGGAGTCGCGGCCACCGCCGCCGGTCTCATGGCCGCACTGCTCACGGCAGCCCCCGC
The DNA here is from genome assembly GCF_013421635.1 of Streptomyces sp. UH6. Classification (NCBI taxonomy): domain Bacteria; kingdom Bacillati; phylum Actinomycetota; class Actinomycetes; order Kitasatosporales; family Streptomycetaceae; genus Streptomyces; species Streptomyces sp. UH6. Next base: position 3,091 of record NZ_JACADT010000434.1, read on the forward strand.
CGGCGCCGTCCCCGGTCCGGGCGACCTGCCGGAGAAGAAACTCTCCAGCAGCGCCCAGGCCGAGGTCGAGGCGGCCATCGACAACGGTGAGATACCCGGAGTGGACGAGATCGTCCACTCCGGCAACATCGAGCATGTCAGCAACACCCCGAAGGACCTGCTGCCCGGCACCAACTCGGACCTCGCCTTCCAGGGCCGCTACGCGTTCTCGGGCAACTACGACGGGTTCAAGGTCTTCGACATCAAGAATCCGAAGAAGCCCAAGGTCGTGGCCCAGGTGCTCTGTCCTGGATCGCAGAACGACATCTCGGTCTCGGGGGACCTCCTCTTCCTCTCCACCGACTCCTCGCGCAGTGACGACTCCTGCAACAGCACCACGCAGCCGGTGACGGAGAAGTCCTCCTGGGAGGGCATCAAGATCTTCGACATCAGCGACATCACCAGGCCGCAGTACGTGGCCGCCGTCGAGACCGCCTGCGGCTCGCACACCCACACCCTGCTGCCGGACGGCGACGACGTCTACGTCTACGTGTCCTCGTACTCGCCGAACGCCGCCTACCCGGACTGCCAGCCGCCCCACGACGGCATCTCCGTCATCAAGGTGCCGACCGACGCCCCGGAGTCCGCGGCCGTCGTCGACTTCCCGGTGCTGTTCCCCGGTGAGGGCGAGCTCGGCGGCGGCAACCCGGGCTCCCCGGTGAACCCGGGCGTCTCCCGCACCACCGGCTGCCATGACATCACCGTCCTCCCGTCGAAGAACCTCGCGGCGGGCGCCTGCATGGGCGACGGCATCCTGATGGACATCTCCGACCCGGCCGCCCCGGTCGTCATCGACCAGGTCCAGGACAACGTGAACTTCGCGTTCTGGCACTCGGCGACGTTCAACCTGGACGCCGACAAGGTCGTCTTCACCGACGAGCTCGGCGGCGGCGGCATGGCCACCTGCAACGCGGAGATCGGCCCCGACCGCGGCGCCAACGGCATCTACGACATCGTCGGCAAGGGCCACAAGGCCGAGCTGCGGTTCGTCAGCTACTTCAAGATCCCCCGCCACCAGGCCTCCACCGAGAACTGCGTGGCGCACAACGGCTCGCTGATCCCGGTCAAGGGCAAGGACATCATGGTCCAGTCCTGGTACCAGGGCGGCGTCTCCGTCTGGGAGTTCACCGACTCCGAGAACCCGAAGGAGATCGCCTACTTCGAGCGCGGCCCGCTGCCCAACGGCGGTGGCGGCGGCACCTGGTCGACGTACTGGTACAACGGCTACCTGTACTCGAACGACATGGCGAAGGGCTTCGACGTCCTGAAGCTCAACGACCGGCGCACCAACCAGGCCAACAGCGTGCACCTGGACGAGCTCAACGCCCAGACCCAGCCGAAGTACTACCGGAAGTGACGCCGGGCGCCGGGCGGTGACCCACCGCCCGGCCCGGCCCCTCCCGTTCCCGCCGCGCGGCCCGGCCGCGCGGCGGGAACGCCGTTCTCCGGGCCCCACATGTCACCGGCCCACATGTCGTCGGTCCCTGTGCCACGGCGCCGCCCGCCGCCCCGTTGACCGCACG
>NZ_JACADT010000435.1:0-4647 GCF_013421635.1 Streptomyces sp. UH6
CGGCTCACGCCCTGCCGGCCGTGCAGGCGTTCGTTCGCCGCCGTGGACTTGCGGCAGGGCGACGGGAACGACGGGGGCGGCGGGACCTTCAGGGGCTGGGGGTGGAGGGACGGGACCGCGGGCTGCGGCCGCGCAAAGCCGCACCGCGCAGCCCGAGGTGCGCAGGGGGCGTCACCCCATGGCGGCGTCAGGCACCGATCATGGCGGCGTCAGGCACCGGTCACGGCGGCGTCAGGCACCGAGGACGCGGGCGTAGCCCGGCCGTGCCCCCTCGCGCTCCACCATGATCCGTGCGTCGGCCGTGGAGAGCAGGGCCTCGGGCAGCGGGAGGTCCACCAGGAAGTCCCCGTACTCGTGGGACGGGTGCTCTCCCAGCTCCACCTTCGTCCCGTCGCCGTTCAGCAGGTACACCCGCCAGACGTCGGCGCCCTGCGCCGCGGGGCCCGTCGCGGCCACCCGCAGGGTGCGGTCCGCGCGTATCTGGGCGGTGGCCACCACGGCGGTACGCCGCACGGGCTCGCCGAGGGAGTGCATCGGGCCGTGCTTGACCAGCGGCCTGCGGTCCGTGTCGGGAAGGTGCACGGCCACGACCTCGCCCACGAACATCGTGTGCACGGGGAAGGGGACGGTGTCACGCAGGACGCACTCGAGGGCCACCAGGCCGCCTTCGACCCACGGGGTTCCGGTGACCTCCGGCGCGCCGAAACCGAGGAGTTCGGCCCCGGTCTTGTCGATGTCCCCGATGGAGAAGCTGCCGGCGAAGTCGGCGAGTTCCGCCTGCTCCTCGGAGCACAACGTGAGGCTGAACTCGCCCTTCAACGGGAGGAGTTCGCGTGTCCGTGCGCGGGGACCCAGCACCACGGCGGCGTACAGGGGTTCCTTGTTCACGAAGTACGACCACTCCGCGGACATCACGTTCACGCCGTCCTCGTGGCGCACCGCCACGAGGCCTACGGTGCTCGTGGCCTTCTTCCACAGTTGGCCGGGGATTTCGCGGGACACGTGCCACCTTGCCTGCGTCGGGTCGGCCCGCGCGAGCGCGAGCCGATGGCGGATCGCCCATCCAATCCCTCGGGCACCACGGGGAACAGGCCAATTCGAGCCATCTCGTTCTTCGCGCGGCGAATGCCCTGGGCTGCCCGTGCCCGTCCGGCGCGAAACACGGCGACCGTGTGATCCAGGTCACGCAAGACTCTCTTGCCGCAATTCGACGGAGCCTTGTTCAATCGATCCGTCGAATGGATTCGAAAATCGGAAAGGGGGTGCTCTCCCATGAAGAAGCCGGTCCGTCGTAACGTCATCGCCGCGAAGTGACCACATGGTCGTCCGACCCGCAATTGATGCGGGCTCCGAGTCCGGCCGGCCGGGATGCCCATTCCGGCCGGCCGGCTTCTCCTATCTCTCCCGCAAGCGACGAACAAGGGGACAGTTGCTGTGGAACTGACAGACCGCGTCATGAGAATTCTCCACGTAGAGGGCACGGGCCTGGTCGTGTCGGACTCCTTCGGCCGCGTCCACGTCCTCGACGAGGAGCTGCGGCTCGTCCGCTCCTCCCCCCGCCTGCGGCAGGGCCGGCCGCTCTACGGCCTCACGGTCGCCGACGGCTGGGTCATCGGCAAGGACCGCATGGGCGCGGTGCTGCGCTGGTCGCTCGAGACCCTCGACCTCGTCAACCGCCTCGACCCCGCCACCGTCTGCGACCCGTCGACCCTGATCGAGGGTGAGGAGCCCTCCCCGGTCAGCTCGCGCGGCATCGGGGTGTGGGAGGGCCGCGTCTTCGTGACCGGCGGCTACCACCACCAGATGCTGGTCCTCGACCTGGACACCTTCGACGTCCTGGAAATCCGCCCCAACATATGCGGGTCCAGCCCCATGGAATGGGCGTGCACCGAGCATCCGACCTTGCACGCGATATCGGACAAGAAGGGGAATCTCCGGTTCGGAAGTTTCTCCGACCTGGAATTCCCCGCCCATGTGAAGCTCGACGACGGCAATATCCACCGGGTCCGCTACGACGCCCGGCACGACCGTTTCTGGTGCACCCAGGACTTCGGCGAGGGCGAAACCGCGGACATCGCCAACGGTGTGGTGACGGTGAGTCCGGACGGCGTCAAGGAGAGCGAACTGCTCTTCGCCCGCGACGACGTGGAATTCGTCGCCTTCTCTCCCGACTTCACGCGGGCGTACTCCGGCGGATTCGACGGCGAGCTGTACGTGTTCGACAACACCGACCGGGAACTCCGCGTCGAGCGCGTGGTGACGGGCTTCTCCCACCAGCTCAGCGACATCACCGTGAGCCCGGCCGGCGACCTCTACGTCCTGTGCCAGGACGGGGAGATCGTGCGCCTCGCCCCCGACGGCTCCTTCGTCCAGGGGCTGGGCTTCCGACGGCAGGCGGTCTGGGACATCCAGCCCTCGGCCGAGGACCCGTCCGTGCTGTACTGCGCCACCGACTCCGGCGTCGCGGTCGCGGAGGTCCGACAGGTCCCCAGCGGACCGACCCTGCACATCCTCGAGGACCACGAGAGCGGCCACGGCTTCACCAGGCGCCTCACGCCGGTGGACGGCGGCTGGATCGGCGTCAGCCGCGACCGCCAGGTCTTCCGCGCCCGCCGTGGCGGAGAGGTCCTGTGGAGCCGCTCCCTCCCGGAAGGGCTGCTGCACACCGTCGCCGCCTCACCGGACCGCGCCCGGGCCCTCGTCGCGAGCAACGCCGGCGCCCTGGAGCTCGACACCGCGACCGGAGAGACCCTCGCCTCCCTCTCCGTGGACGGGCTGCCGGTGTGGGCGTGCGCCTACCTCCCGGACGGGAGCCGGGTACTGGCCACCCGCAACGGCGTCATCGCCGTCTTCGAGGCCGGAGACGACCGGCTGACGTGGCGCCTCGACCAGGGCGAGTACCCCAAGCGCATGTGGGCGCAGGGCGACTTCCTGTACGTCGTCGGCGACGGAGGACTCAAGGAGATCGCCGTCGGTCACGGCGTGACCCGCACCTGGAAGGACCTGCTGTCCAACACCGCCGAGAACGCGACCGTCGCCGACGGCCTGGTCTGCGTGAGCTCCTACGGCATGCAGGTCGCCGCCTACACCTATGAGAACGACGAGTTCGTCGGATTCCTGGAGGACCTCCCCGACTACCCCAAGGCCCTCACCGTCGTGCGCGACGACAGCGGCCGACCGCACCTCCTCCTCGGCTGCCGCACCGGCCTGCTGTCCCTCTACCGCCTGGACAAGTCACCCGAGGACGGTACGTTCGCCAAGCTCGAGGACCACTGGCTGCCGCGCCGCCCCGCCCGCTACACGCTGCGGAGCCGGCCGTCCGCGGCCGAGTGAGAGAGCCGACGATGCCCCAGCAGACCGTGCCCGACGAGGAACTCGCTCCCTGGCACGACCGCCGCTTCCTCGTCTTCGCCACCGGGAACTTCGTCAACAACCTCGGAGAAGCCGCCTACAAGGTCTGTCTCCCGCTGTTCGTCTACGACCTCACCGGGTCCCTGGTGACGATGTCCCTCCTCGCGGCCCTGGCCCCGGCCATGCTGCTGCTCAGTCCCTGGCTGGGCGCGATCGTGGACCGCTGGGGCCCCCGCGTCTTCGTCGTCCCCGGGCTGATGGTCCAGCTCGCCGGCGCGGTGGCGCTCAACCTGAGCGTGCTGGCCGGAGACCCCTCCACCCCGGTCCTCTTCTGCATGGCCGCCCTGGTGCAGCTCGGGGGCGAGATGTACCGGACAGGATGGATCACCGGCGTCCCCGGCATGTTCCCGCGCAACGCCGCCCGGTCCCGGGCGGTGCTCAGCAGCCTGTTCGTCACCTCCAACATCGCCGGCCCGCTCCTCGTCGCCGTGGGCCTCGGCCTCGTCGGATACCTCGGGCTGCTCTGGTTCAACGCCGCCACCTTCCTCGCCCCGATCGTCGTCTGGCTGCTCGGCGTCCACCCGCCCGCGAAGGAACGGCCCCCGGCCCTGGCGGGAGGGCGGCTCGTCTCCGGCCTGGGCCGTGACATCCTCGACGGCTGGCAGGTGGTGAAGGCCGAGAAGCGGGTCCTCTACGCGGAGGCGATGGCCCTGCCGCTGCACTTCGCCAGCGGCATCGGCGTGCTCTCCTTCATGGTCTGGTACCTGCGCGACGAGTGGCACATGCCCGCCAGCGGCGTCAGCACCGCCCAGGCCGTCGCCAACCTCGGCGCGCTGGCGGGAAGCGTCTACATCGCCGCCCGGGCCCGCACCCGCCCCCGCATGGTCCTGGCAGCCTCCGCCACGGCCATGACCCTGGCCCTGTTCGCCATGACGCTGCCGTCGACCACCCTCTTCGTGATCTGCATGGTGGTCTTCTTCACCATGCGCTCCGCCCTGACCGCCGTCACCGCTCTGATCAACGTCAAGTACCTGCCGCCCGAGGTCATCGGCAGGGCGGAGGGCCTGTTCAACCTCATGGGCGGCGCGCCGATCCTGATCGCCCCGCTGCTGATCCCGCTGGTGCAACAGGCGTGGGGAGGCACCGCGGTACTGGTGTTCCTCGGCCTGACGTCGAGCCTGTCGCTGCTGTGCCTCGCCCGCTTCTGGTCCCGCTGGAGCGCGGCGGAGGCCGCCGTCCCCGGTGAACCCGTGCGCGGTGACACGCCCGTCGGATAGCGAGGGCGGGCGGCCGGCG
>NZ_JACADT010000436.1:0-4644 GCF_013421635.1 Streptomyces sp. UH6
ACCACCCCGGGCCGGTCCCGCCGAGACCGACGGGACCGGCCCGGAGGCCGCGGGAGCCGGACGTCAGAGCGTGCTGGTCGAGTCGCTGCGCGGGACGGTCCCGCCCCGGAAGAACTCGGGCCGGCGCATCCGCTGCGTGATCATCACGACGACGCCCAGCAGCAGCACGCCGATGCCGAGGAGGAAGACCAGGCCGATGCCGCCGATCTGCGATCCCGAGCCGTACGACGGGTCCATCGAGTCGTAACAGGTCTGGACGAAGAAGACCAGGAGCAGGATGCCGCCGGTACCGGGCAGCAGGCCCTTCATGAGGAACGCCTTGGGGCCGCGGCCGAGTTCCTTGCGGAAGTACCACACACAGGCCAGCGCCGTGATGCCGTAGTAGAAGCAGACCATCATGCCGAGCGCGGTGATGGTGTCCCAGAGCACGTCCTCGGACAGCACCCGCATCACGGCGTAGAAGGCCGACGCCACCAGCGCCGCCGCGACCGTGGCGTACCCCGGGGACTGGAACCGCGGCGTGATGCGCGCGTAGGACGGCGGCAGCGCGCCGTAGTGGCCCATGGCGAGCATGGTGCGGGCCGGGGAGACGAACGTCGACTGGAGCGAGGCGGTCGACGAGGAGAGCACGGCGAGGGACATCAGGATCGCGGTCGGCCCCATCACCGGGCCGGCGAGTGCCGCGAAGACGTTCTCCTGGATGTCGGCGTTGCCGAGTCCGTGAGCACCGTCCGAGACGCCGGAGTAGCTGAGCACGCCGAGGGCCACCGCCATGTACAGGGCGACGATGACCAGGATCGTGGTGAGGGCCGCGCGCCCCGGAGTGGTGGCGGACCCCTTGGTCTCCTCGTTGATGGTGAGGACGACGTCCCAGCCCCAGTAGATGAAGACGGAGAGGGAGATGCCGGCGGCGAAGGACGAGAAGGAGTCCACCGCGAACGGGTTGAACCACTCGGGGCCGATCCGTGAGGCGTCGAAGGCCGTCCCGTCCCCCACGTGGCCGAAGGCGGCGACGGAGAACCAGATCAGGACGCCGACCTGGAAGGTGACCAGGACGTACTGGACGGCCTTGGTCGCCTCGAGCCCGCGGTAGGAGACCCAGCAGGCCAGCGCCATGAACGCCAGGCAGGTGGCGACGTTGACCGGAACGTTGCGGGTGAGCTCGGCCAGTGCGTCGTCGCCCGTGATCTGGGCGAGGAGCAGGTAGAAGAAGTCGACGGCGATGCCCGCGAGGTTGGAGAGCACCAGGATGGTCGCGGCCAGGAGTCCCCAGCTGCCCATCCAGCCCACCCACGGGCCGAAGGCCCGCGACGCCCAGGTGAAGGTGGTGCCGGCGTCGGGCATCGCCCGGTTCAGTTCGCGGTAACCGATGGCGACCAGGAGCATCGGGAGGAAGCCGACGAGGAAGATCGCCGGGAGCTGCTCCCCCACGACGGCCGCGGTCGGGCCGAGCGCGCCCGAGAGCGTGTAGGCCGGGGCGATGCAGGAGACCCCGATGACGACCGCGCCCAGCAGCCCGACACGCCCTTCGGCCAGGCCTTTGTCGCCGCTTTCGCCGCCGCCACTGCCGCTGCCGCTGCCGCCCGAGGTGGTGGTGCCCGCGACGGGTGTGGTCATCGCTCTTCTCCGTCCGTGTGCGGCACGACCACCATGGGGATGGGCAGGTGCCGGAGGATTCTGGCGGCCGTGGTGCCGAGGAAGGTGCGCCGGCCCGGCGCGAGGCGGGAGGAGCCGATGAGCAGGACGCCGCGCGCGTCCCAGCTGATCGACTCGACGGCCTGCTTCATGGTGCGGCCCTGCCCGATCTCGACCGTGGCCCTGCCGCCGGTGAAGTCCCGTGCGGCGGCGGAGATCAGCTCCGTGGCGCGCTGCCGCGCGGGCTCCCGCGCGCCGTGGTGCTCGTCGACCTCCAGCAGCGAGACGAGGTGCAGGTCGAGACGCGCGCGGCGCGCCGCCTCGACCGACTCCCGCACCACCAGCTGTGCCCCGGGGCGGGTCCCGACGGCGCAGTAGATCCGCTCCAGCAGGCCGGGCGACGCGTGGCCACGGGGCACCAGGGCGACGGGCACCGGCGAGGCGTGGAGCAGCTGGGTCGCCACCGGGCCGACGGTGAAGCCGGGGCCTCCGCCGGAGGCCGTGCCGACCACCACCAGGCGGGCGTCGAGGTCCGCCGCGGCCTCCAGGATCCCCTGGGCGACGGACCGGTGGCGGCGGATGTGGGTGTGGACCGGCACGCCGGAGGGGACCGACGCCCGCGCTTCCTCGAGCCACTGCCCGGCCTGGTGCTCGACCAGCGGTCCGACGTCCGGCGCGGGCGGGTACGTCGCGCCGAAGGGGGTGTCGGAACGGACCACGAGCACGATGTCGAGCACCGCCCCCAGGGACCGGGCGAGATCCGCTCCCGTGCGCAGGGCGACCTTGCTCCGCTCGTCGCCGCCGTACGCGACGACGTAGTGCGGGGCGCTCATGACGACTCTCCCCGGGACGTGACCGCGAGCTCCTCGAGCAGCTCCTCGGCGGTGACGCGGCCCATCCGGAGCGCGCCCTCGACGTGCAGGTAGCCCTCGGCGGCCAGGTCGGAGCTGGCCCAGTGGATGGGGCCGACGGGGGTGCGCTGGTCGGCGCCGTACCGGGTGAGGCCGCCGAGGTCGAAGGTCGCGCCGTAGGCGCCCCGGGTCCACTCCTCGCTGCCCCAGTCGGACTCGTGGTAGACGACGGGCTCGAGCGCCCGGTCGCCGAGGTAGGCGGCGACGGACTCGAGGACGCGGCGGCGGCGTTCCCCGGCCGGGAGCGCGAAGACCTCGTCGGCCTTCTCGTCGGAGACGAAGCCGACCAGGGTCCCGCGGGTGTCGCCGTGGTTGGTGTTGTCGTAGACCTCCTGGACCAGCTCCCCGGCCCCGAACCCGGTCCCGGAGAGGCCGTCCTCGCGCCAGAAGGGCGTCTCGTACACCGCGTGCACCTTGATCACCAGGCCGAGCGAGAGGTGCTGGTGGAGCTGGTGCTGGCGGCGCGGCAGCGGCGGTTCGTACGAGACCCGGGTGTACAGGTTCGGCGGTACCGCCATGACGACCTTCCGCGCCCGGACCGTGACGCGGTCGGAGACGACGGTGACCCCCTCGTCGTCACGGCGGACCGTCCGGACGGGGGTGGACAGGTGGACGTCGTCCCCCAGCGCGGCGGCCATGGTCTCGCTGACCGACTGCATGCCGCCGACCACCCGCCGGTCGAGGATGAAGTTCTCGTCGACGAGGTTCGAGAAGGAGCCGGCGGACGCCGCCATCAGCAGTGCCTGGAGCGTGGAGAAGGAGTGCGCGGGCTTGGTGAGCATGCCGCCCGCGATGAAGAGACCGATGTTCCGGCACGCCTCCTCGTCGTCCGACTGCCGGCGGAGCCAGTGGTGGAAGGAGATCGTGTCGAGTGCGCGGGCCTCGGGGTGCGCCCAGGGCTCGGTGGCGCCGACCTCGGCGGTGAGCGCGTCGAGGAGCTGGATCAGGCGCTCCATCTCGGCCGCCGTCCTCTCGCCGACCGGGAAGCGGTCCCCCGTGTACCGGGTGCGGGTGCCGTCCGGGGCGACGTAGACCGAGTCCCCTTCCCGGTGACGTGCGTAGGTCTCCAGGCCGAGTTCGTCGAGCAGGGCGAGCAGTTCTGTCTGGTCGGGCGAGACCCACTGGCCGCCGATCTCCAGCCAGGCGCCGTCCACGGTGTCGCTCCAGGTGCGCCCGCCGACCCGGTCGCGGGCTTCCAGGACGGCGACGCCGACGCCGGCCTCGCGGAGCCGTCGGGCGGTCATCAGGCCGGCGGGTCCGGCGCCGACGACGACCACGTCGCGATCGAGGGTGAGGGGGGTGGGCTGAGGGCTGTGCATGGTGCCGGGGCTTCTCTCACGAGACAATATGAATGTCGCTCATTTAGCCCGGGCGGCGACCGTCGCGTCAAGAGGTCCGGGGCAGGAAGTCGCCGGTCCGCCGCGATCGCCGGAACGCCGTCATGAGAAGGTGACGCGGTGACATCTTCTGAACGGCCACGGCGCCGGGGGCGCCCCACGGCGCCGCTGCTGTCGCAGGAGAAGATCACCCGGGCGGCGGTGGAGCTGATCGAGATCCGGGGCTACACGGCGCTCACCATGGCGGCGCTCGCACGCCAGCTGGGGGTCGCGCCGTCCGCGCTCTACAACCACGTCAGCTCCAAGCGGCAGCTGCTGCTGTGGCTCCAGGACCACGTCAACCAGGAGATCGACTGTTCGGACTTCGGCTCGCGGCCCTGGGACGCCGCGCTCGAGTCGTGGGCGCGCTCCTACCGCGAGGCGTACGCGCGGCACGCGCTGCTCGTCCCCGTCATCGCGGTGACGCCCATCGCGGGATCCCCGCACACGGTCGCGATGTACGAGAAGGTCGCCGCCGGGCTGCGTGCCGGGGGGTGGCCGGACGACCAGATCATGGACGTCGTCGTGGCGGTGGAGTCCTTCGTCCTGGGCTCCGCCCTCGACGCCGCCGCGCCGGACGGCATCTTCGACGTCCCCGACGGCCAGGCGCCCGTGCTGGCGGCGGTGGTCGGCGCCCGGGTGGGCCGGGACACCGCCAGGGCCGCCTTCGACCTCGGCCTCGCCACGGTGCTGGCCGGGCTCCGGGACCGTTTGAAGGCCCT
>NZ_JACADT010000437.1:0-4618 GCF_013421635.1 Streptomyces sp. UH6
GGAGGCCCCTGAGGCCCTCCCCGGACGGCCCCCGGGGCCCCGGCTCACTTCTCGGGCCGGGGCTTCGGCACGCCCTCGCGCGCGGCGCGGGCCGGCTGCCCGGCCTGCTCGGCGGTCGGCACCGGCAGGTTGATCGGCGTCTCCGGGGTGGCCGTGACGATGCGCGGCAGCGCGTACGGGTGCTCGGCCGCCAGCCAGCGCAGCATCTCCTCGCGCACGGTCACCCGCACCGTCCAGATGTCGTCCGCGTCCTTGGCGGTGACCAGCGCCCGGACCTCCATGGTGGTCGGCGTGGTGTCGGTGACCTGCACCCCGTGGGCCCGGCCGTCCCAGGCGGGGCAGTGGCGCAGGATGTCGCGGAGCCTGTCCCGCATCGCCTCCACCGGGGCGCGGTGGTCCAGGTGCCAGTAGACGACCCCGGTCATCTGGGCGCCGCCGCGGGACCAGTTCTCGAACGGCTTGGAGGTGAAGTACGACACCGGCATGGTGAAGCTGCGCTCGTCCCAGGTGCGCACGGTCAGGAAGGTCAGGGTGATCTCCTCGACGGTGCCCCACTCGCCCTCGACGACCACCGTGTCGCCGATGCGGACCATGTCGCCGAAGGCGATCTGGAGGCCGGCGAAGACGTTGCTCAGCGTGGACTGCGCGGCGACACCGGCGACGATGCCGAGGACCCCGGCGGAGGCCAGCAGCGAGGTGCCCGCCGCGCGCATGGCGGGGAAGGTCAGCAGCATGGCGGCCACGGCGACGGTGCCGACGATCGCGGTGACCACGCGCATGATCAGCTCCACCTGGGTCCGCACCCGGCGGACCCGTGCCGCGTCGCGGTGGACCCTGGCGTACCGGTCGTAGGAGGCCTCCACCACCGCCCCGGCGATCCGGATCAGCAGCCAGGCGGTCGCCCCGATCAGGAGCAGCGTGAGGATCCGGGCGATCAGCACCCGGTACGACCCGCCGACCTGCGCCTCGTCCCAGGAGGCGCGGATCAGGGCGACGCACAGGGCGATCTGGTAGGGGATACGAGCGCGCCTCAGCAGACCCCAGGCCGGGGTCTCCGGGTGGCGCTCGTCGGCCTTGCGGAGCAGCTTGTCCGTGGCCCACCCGATGACCAGGGTGAGGAGGACCGAGCCGCCGATGACGATGAGCGGGCGCATGACGTTCTCCATTCGGCGCGCTTATCCCGGACCGGGGAGAAACGAACGCGGAGACCGTGTGAGCATTTACTCATGAACGTGATGCTCTTCCACTCGACCTACGGTCTGCGCCCCGCCGTGCGCGAGGCCGCCGACCGGCTGCGCGCCGCGGGCCACGAGGTGTGGACGCCGGACCTCTTCGAGGGAAGGGTCTTCGACGCGGTCGAGGACGGAATGGAGTACCACGCCACGGTCGGCGCGGACGAACTGCTGAAGCGGGCCGTGCTGGCGGCCGCGCCCTACGCGGACCGGGGGCTGGTCTACGCCGGCTTCTCGCTGGGCGCCGCCACCGCGCAGACCCTGGCGCTCGGCGACGACAGGGCGCGCGGCCTGCTGCTCCTGCACGGCACCTCCGACATCGCGGCGGGCGCCTCGGTGGACGACCTGCCGGTGCAGCTCCACGTGGCGGAGCCCGACCCCTTCGAGACGGACGACTGGCTGAGCGCCTGGTACCTGCAGATGCGCCGGGCCGGCGCGGACGTGGAGATCTTCCGGTACCCCGGAGCCGGTCACCTCTACACCGACCCCGGTCTCCCGGACCACGACGCCGAGGCGGCCGAGGCCACCTGGCGGGTGGCGCTCGGCTTCCTCGACTCGCTGTAGCCGCGGCGGGTCACCGCCCGGGCGTCAGCCCGCGCGGTAGGCCGTCCAGGCCTGCTGCATCCGGCTCACCTGGCCGCCGGTGAACTGGTACATGCAGGAGTCGTACGTGTAGTCCATGAAGTTGTGGATCGGGTCGGCGCCGGCGGACTTGGTGCAGGTGTCACGGCCGGTGGGGCACTCGTAGGCCGGGCTGGCCTCGGGGGCGGTGTCGGAGACGTAGTCGCCGTTGCCGTTGCAGCCGCCCTGGAAGGTGTGGTAGAGGCCCAGCCAGTGGCCGACCTCGTGGGTGGCGGTGTCGCCCTGGTTGTAGTTGGCCGCGGAGCCGCCCGGCAGCGACTCGTCCAGGATGACGACGCCGTCCATGGACGTGACCTTGGAGGTCGGGAAGGTCGCCCAGCCGAGCAGGCCGCCGCTGAGGTTGGCGGTGTAGACGTTCAGGGCGCCCGCGCCGCCCTTGCGCAGGGCGGTCTTCATGGCCTTCTCGGCGGAGGAGCCGGAGGCCAGGTTGTACCAGGAGGCGTTGTTCGTGTAGTCGACGGACGCCAGGGAGAACTGGAAGCCGGTGTCGACGTTGCCGGTGCCCTGGCCCGCGTAGGCGGCGTTCAGCACGTTGATCTGGTTGTTGATCTCGGTGGACGTCAGGTTGCCCTTGGTGCCGTCGGTGATGACGTGGAAGTACACCGGGATGGTGGCGGAGACCGCGGCGGCGGAGGGGGCGGCGGCGCGCTTCCCGGCGAGCTGCTTCTCGAGGTCGGCCTGCATGGCCTTGGCCTTCGCGGCGGTGACCGTGTTGGGGTCGACTGCCTCGTGGTCGTGCTCGTGGCCCTTGGCCTGACGGGCCAGGGAGCCCGCCGTGTCGTCGCAGTCCTCGGCGGCCGGGACCGCGGCGGCGGGCGCGGCGGCCAGCGTCGTGGGGGCCGCGACCGGGGTCAGGACGAGGGATCCGGCCACGGCGGCGGCACCGAGGAGACGCCGGCGCAGCTGGGGGGATATCCGGGCGAACGCACGCATGTGAGCTCCTTGCTCGAGCGGGGCAGACGCGGCGCGCAGGGGTCATTCCTGGCCGCCGCCCGGACATTACGTGGACATGCCCAATCGTCAGGAGTACGGATCCGGCCTGATCACGTGGGGTGCAGACCGGGGCAATCGGAAGCATGGAGGCGCCGCCGTCCCGTCGGGACGGGACGGCGGCGTGACGCGGCGTGGTCGCGGACGGCCGGAGTGTCCGCATTCGTTCGGGGGCGAAACGCCGGCCGAAGACGCGCGCCACCGGCCCTTCACGAAGGGCCGGTTCCGTCGGAGTGGCTGAAAACCGCCCCTGTAGTCGACGCGCGTTGCGTGCTACACGGGGTCGTAGGTGCGCTCGGCCTTCTGCGTCCCGCTGAGGGTGCGGTACGAGCGGACCCAGTGGGAGGTGGCGGCCGGGTCGGCGCGGTCCGAGATCCGGTAGTAGTCCATCTGCGCCCGCTCCGGCGTCAGCGAGAACACGCCGTAGCCGTGCTGGTCGGTGTCGACGAACTTGATGTGCCGGTTCATGGTCCTGATGACCGGGTCGGCGACCGCCGTGACGGTGCCCTCGGCGACGCCCACGTAGTCGTTGAGGTTGTCCGACGTCACCGAGGTGACCACGAACTCGGTCGCCGCCGAGGCGGTCAGCGGGTACGTCGTCGCGTTGACCGGCACGTCGGTGGCGAAGGCCATGTGGACGTCGCCGGTCAGGAAGACCGTGTTGCGGATGGACTGGGACCGCAGATGGGAGATGAGCTCCTTGCGGTCGTCGGTGTAGCCGTCCCACTGGTCGACACTGATCGCCAGGTCCGGCAGGCCGAGCAGCTCGCCCAGCGGCTCGCGGACGAACGCCGGGAGCTGGGCCACCGAGAACGGCGCGATCATCACGGAGTTGCCGACCAGCCGCCAGGTGGTGTCCGAGGCGGAGAGGCCGGATTTCAGCCAGTCCATCTGGGCGCGGCCGGTGAGGGTGCGGTCGGGGTCGTCCACCGCGCCGCCCGCCGACGAGACCTGCTGGGAGCGGAAGCTGCGCAGGTCCAGCAGGGAGAGGTCGGCGAGCCTGCCGAAGCGCAGCCGGCGGTAGGTGGTCCCGGCGATCGCGGGGCGGACCGGCATCCACTCGAAGTAGGCCTGCTTGGCGGCCGCCTGGCGAGCCGCCCAGGTCCCCTCGGCTCCCTCGGTGTGGTTCTCGGCGCCGCCGGACCAGGTGTCGTTGGCGATCTCGTGGTCGTCCCAGATCGCGATGCAGGGGGCGGTGGCGTGCAGGGCCTGGAGGTCCTGGTCCGTCTTGTATCGGGCGTGGCGCGTCCGGTAGTCGGCGAGGGTGAGGATCTCGTGCTCGGGCCGGTGGGTGCGGACCACCCCGCCGTAGGCGTAACCGCCGCTGGCGTACTCGTAGATGTAGTCGCCCAGGTGCAGCCAGGCGTCCAGGTCGCCGCGGGCGGCGAGGTGGCGGTACGGCGAGAAGTAACCGGCCTCGTAGTTGGCGCAGGAGACCACCCCGAACCGCAGTCCGGCCACCGAGGCGTCGGCGGAGGGTGCGGTGCGGGTGCGCGCCACGGGGGAGTGCACGCCGCCCGCGGTGAAGCGGAAGAAGTAGTCGGTGCCCGGGCGCAGGCCGCGCACGTCGGCCTTGACGGTGTGGTCGGAGGCCGCCTTCGCCGTGACGGTGCCGCGGGCCACCACGCCGGTCAGGGCGCGGTCGGTGGCGATCACCCACTCCACCGGGGTGTCCGGCCCCACCCCGGAACCGGGCGTCGCCTCGGGGGCGGGGGTGACCCGGGTCCACAGCAGGACGCCGTCGGGCAGCGGGT
>NZ_JACADT010000438.1:0-4615 GCF_013421635.1 Streptomyces sp. UH6
GCGCCGGACGCCACCAGGACGCCCGCGAGGGCCAGGGTCGTCAGGGCCGCCCCGCGACGAATCGGACGGGTGGGGCGGGTGGTGCGGGTCTGACAGAACGGGTCGGGGCCTGACATGAGGGGGAGTCTAGGACAACGCGAGAGGGCCGCAGGGGCGGTTGCCCCCGCGGCCCTCTTGGGATGCGTCACACCTTCAGGTACTTGCGCAGGGCGAAGAAGGCCGCCAGCGCGGGCATCAGGAAGCTGATCGCGAGGATCAGCGGAAGCTTCGTCAGAAGGGCGTCCCAGCCGACGAAGTTGATGAGCGTGAGCCGCTCGGAGAGGGCCATGCCGCTGTCGATGGTGAAGAACCGGCCGAGCACCAGGAAGACGCAGGCGAGCGCGCCGCCGATGAGTCCGGCGACCGCCGCCTCCATGATGAACGGGGCCTGGATGTAGAAGCCGGAGGCGCCCACCAGCCGCATGATGCCGGTCTCCCGGCGGCGGCTGAACGCGGAGACGCGCACCGTGTTGACGATCAGCAGCATCGCGACGATCAGCATGACCGCCATCAGCGCCAGCGCGGCCGTCGAGAGCATGCCCAGCATGGTGAAGAGGTTGTCGAGGATGCCCTTCTGGTCCTGCACCGACTGCACGCCCTCGCGGCCGTCGAAGGCCGTGGCGATGACCTCGTACTTCTCCGGGTCGGTCAGCTTGATGCGGTACGACTCCTGCATCTGGTCCGGGGTGAGGGTCGCCGCCAGCGGGGAGTCGCCGAACTGCTCCTTGTAGTGGTCGTACGCCTGGTCCTGCGTCTCGTGCACCACGTCGTCGACGATCGCCATGTCGGCGAGATCCGCCTTGATCTGTTCCTTCTGGTCGTTCGTGACGGCGCCCTTGGCACAGTTGGGGTCGGACTCGGCGTCGCTCTTGTTGCAGAGGAAGATCGAGACGTTGACCTTGTCGTACCAGTAGCCCTTCATGGCGCTCACCTGGTCGCGCAGCAGGATGGCGCCGCCGAGCAGGGTGAGCGAGAGAGCGACGGACACGACGACCGCGAAGGTCATCGTGAGGTTGCGGCGGAGACCCACACGGATCTCCGACATGACGAACTGAAGCCGCATGGCTCTTGTCAGGCCTTTCCGTGGACGGGGATCAGTGCTGGTAGCCGTAGACGCCGCGCGCCTGGTCGCGGACGAGGCGGCCCTTCTCCAGCTCGATGACGCGCTTGCGCATCTGGTCCACGATGTTCTGGTCGTGCGTCGCCATCACCACGGTGGTGCCCGTCCGGTTGATCCGGTCGAGCAGCTTCATGATGCCGACGGAGGTCTGCGGGTCGAGGTTGCCGGTGGGCTCGTCGCAGATGAGCAGCTTGGGCCGGTTGACGAAGGCCCTGGCGATCGCCACACGCTGCTGCTCACCGCCGGACAGCTCGCCCGGCATGCGGTCCTCCTTGCCGCCCAGGCCGACCAGGTCGAGCACCTGGGGGACGGACTTGCGGATCTCGCCGCGGGACTTGCCGATCACCTCCTGGGCGAAGGCGACGTTCTCGCCGACGGTCTTGTTGGGGAGGAGCCGGAAGTCCTGGAACACGTTCCCCAGCTGGCGGCGCATCTGGGGCACCTTCCAGTTGGAGAGGCGTGCGAGGTCCTTGCCCAGCACGTGCACCTGTCCCTGGGTGGTCCGCTCCTCGCGGAGGATCAGCCTCAGGAAGGTGGACTTTCCGGAGCCGGAGGAGCCCACCAGGAACACGAACTCGCCGCGCTCGACCTCGAGGGTGATGTCCCTCAGGGCGGGGCGGTTCTGCTTGGGGTAGACCTTGGTGACGTTGTCGAATCGGATCACGGAAACACCACGAGTCGCCGGGGGTAGATGTGCGTGACCATACGCGAATGCGGGTACCGGCCGCAGTCGCCGGACCTGGTTGCGCGCGCCTTGCCCCTTTTGTCGTCGCATTCGGAACAGTTTGTGGAAGGGATGCGGGGGTAACGGGGGGACCGCCTCGCGCCGGACCTGGCACAGTGGAAGAGGGAACAGCATCGTTCCCGTGAACGTTGGGCATGACGGAAGCGGCGCGAGGAGGGCGGGCGCATGACGTACGACCGATTGGTATGCGCCAACTGCGCGGCGCCGGTCAGCGAGGGGCGGTGCCCCGTGTGCCGCGCGAACCGTGAGCGGATGCAGCAGCCGTTCGGCGGGCTGACGCCGGGGGCGCTGCTGGCCCTCCTGGTGGTCCTGACCACGGCGGCGGCGCTGCTGGCGCGCTGAGGGCCCGCCTGCCCGGCGTGAGCGGAAGCGGGACCCGTTTCCCTGGAGCGGACGACAAGGGGCGGGGCGGGACGGCCGATGCCGTCCCGCCCCGCCCTTCGCTCGTTCGGCGGGTCGCCGTCCGTCAGGCGGCAGCGGCGCCGCCGCGGCCCTCCATCAGGCGCGGGAGGACCCGGAAGCCGATGCCGCCGGCGATCATCGTCGCGGCGCCGATCAGCAGGAACGTGGTCTCCGCGGCACCGGTCTCGGCCAGCTCGTCGCCGCCGCCCTGCGGGGCGGTGGAGTCCTCGGAGCCGGTGTCGACGAGGTTGCCCTCGCCGCCCTGGGGCTCCTGACCGCCGAGGTCGGGGTCCAGGCCGCCGTTGCCGCCACCGTTGCCGCCGTTGCCGCCGCCACCGTTGCCGTTGCCGCCACCGTTGCCGTTGCCGCCGCCGTTGCCGCTGCTGCCGCCGTTCTCGTTGCCCTCGGAGTCGTCGCCTCCGACGGCGCCGTCGGAGGTGCCGGAGGAGTCGTCGCCGCCGATCGCACCGTCGGAGGTGCCGGAGGAGTCGTCCCCGCCGATCGCACCGTCGGAGGTGCCGGAGGAGTCGTCCCCGCCGATCGCACCGTCGGAGGTGCCGGAGGAGTCGTCCCCGCCGATCCCGCCCTCGATCACGCCGCCGAAGGCGCCGTCGGTGCTGCCGTCGGTGCCGCCCTCGGAGGTACCGCCCTCGGAGGTGCCGCCGTCGGTCTCACCGCTGTTGATGCCGATCTCGACGTCGTCGCCGCCGAAGGCCGAGGCCGCGCCCGCCGCGGTCAGCGACGCGCCGGCCGCTATCACCGCGCCCGCGACGATCCGCGCGACGCGGACCCGTGTCTTTCTGCTCATGTGTCTGCTACCCCCAGTAGCTGTAGTCAGGGAGGCCGCGTCCTGGGGGTGGTGATCGACGGGGGCGTCGTCTCGACCGGCCCCCGGTTCACATGCGCCCCCGTCAACGCACGCCGAACCTAACCCTTCCGATAAACCAAAGCGTCGTCAAGTTACTTCACGTCACGTGCACAAAACGACAACTGCCGCCCGGAAGGCGGCAGTTGCGTAAAAATGTGCGGTGATCGTACCGACCGGGCTACCGGCTACTTCTCCTGCTGCTTGCGCCAGCGGATACCGGCCTCGAGGAAACCGTCGATCTCGCCGTCCAGGACGGACTGCGGGTTGCCGACCTCGAACTCCGTCCGCAGGTCCTTGACCATCTGGTACGGGTGCAGGACGTACGACCGCATCTGGTTGCCCCAGCTGTTGCCGCCGTCGCCCTTGAGGGCGTCCATCTTGGCCTGCTCCTCCTGGCGGCGCCGCTCGAGCAGCTTGGCCTGGAGGACGTTCATCGCCGTCGCCTTGTTCTGGATCTGCGACCGCTCGTTCTGGCAGGAGACGACGATGCCGGTCGGGATGTGGGTCAGGCGGACCGCGGAGTCGGTCGTGTTGACGCCCTGGCCGCCGGGGCCGGAGGAGCGGTACACGTCCACGCGCAGCTCGGACTCGTCGATCTCGATGTGGTCCGTCTGCTCGACGACCGGCAGGATCTCGACGCCCGCGAAGGAGGTCTGGCGGCGGCCCTGGTTGTCGAACGGGGAGATGCGGACCAGCCGGTGCGTGCCCTGCTCGACGGAGAGGGTGCCGTAGGCGTACGGGGCCTGGACGACGAAGGTGGTCGACTTGATGCCGGCCTCCTCCGCGTAGGAGGTCTCGTAGACGTCGGTCTTGTAGCCGTGACGCTCGGCCCAGCGCAGGTACATGCGCTGGAGCTGCTCGGCGAAGTCGGCGGCGTCGACGCCGCCGGCCTCGGCGCGGATGTTGACCAGCGCCTCGCGGGCGTCGTACTCGCCGGAGAGGAGGGTGCGGACCTCCATCTCGTCGAGCGCCTTCTTCACGGCGACGAGCTCGGCCTCGGCCTCGGCCTTGGTCTCCGGGTCGTCCTCCTCCTCGGCCATCTCGAAGAGGACGGCGAGGTCGTCGATGCGGCCGCGGAGGGCCTCCGCCTTGCGCACCTCCGCCTGCAGGTGCGACAGCTTGCTGGTGATCTTCTGCGCCTCGTCCGGGTTGTCCCAGAGGGAGGGCGCGGCCGCCTGCTCCTCGAGCACGGCGATGTCTGCCCTCAGCCTGTCGAGGTCCAGGACGGCCTCGATCGACTCCATGGTCGAGGAGAGGGACTTCAGCTCTTCGGATACATCGACGACTGCCACGCCCTCCAGCGTAACGGCTCCCTCCGGTGGCCAGGGCCACACCCCTGGCACGAGAAGGAGCGCCACGGGGGGCCCGGGGAGGACCGGGGACGGTCAGGGGGCCGACGAGGAGATGCCGGGGGCCGTCGGGGGCTCCGCGTCGCCGCCGC
>NZ_JACADT010000439.1:0-4615 GCF_013421635.1 Streptomyces sp. UH6
CCTCGGCTGGACCGGCCTGGTGCTCATCAAGGGCGAGGCGGCTCCGCTGGCCCGGCTCGGGCTGACCACCGCCGGCGCCCAACTCTGGGGCCTGGCGGGGCTGGTGGCCGCCGCCTGCGCCGCGGTGGCGGGCCTCTCCTACGCCTCGAACCTCCAATGGCGCCGACTCGGCCAGGACATCGAGCACGACTGGCGCAGCCGCACCTACCGGCACGTCCAGCACCTCGAACTCGGACACCTGGAGGGCGAGCGGACCAGCCGGGTGGCCGGCGCGCTCACCCACGACGTCGGTCAGCTGGGCGCCTTCTTCGCCGGCCCGGCCAACGACGTGCTGCAACTCGCCACCAGCATCGCCCTCCTGGTGCCGGCGTTCCTCCTGCTGGCACCGCAGATCGCCTGGATCGCGTTCCTGCCGATCCCGGTCGTCGCCTGGCTGTCGCTGCGCCACCAGGACAGGGCCGCCGCGGAGTACGCGGACACCGGCGAACGCCGGGCCAGGCTCGGCAGCCAGGTGCTCAACTCGCTCGAGGCAGGCGCGACCGTCAAGAGCTCCTGCACCGAGGAGTACGAGGCCGAACGCGTCGACGGGCTGAGCGAGGAGGTCCAGGAGAGCACCCGGCGGGCCGACCGGAGCACGATCCGGCACGCCGAGACCGTCCGCGCCTGCACCACCGCCTCGATGGCCGGCACCCTGCTGGTCGGCGGCCGTTCGGTGCTCGACGGCACCCTGCGCTTCGAGGTGTTCAGCCCGCTGATCGGTCTGCCCCAGATGCTGCTGATGCGGATGAGCAGGCTCGGCGGCATCGCCGACCAGTACCAGCGCACCCTCGCCTCCTACGACCGGATCCAGCGGCTGCGCGCCCTGCCCGTCGAGGCCGACGGCGGCGCCGGCACGCTCGACCCCGCCGAGGTGCGGGGAGAGATCGTCCTCGACCGGGTCACCTTCGCCTACCCCGGCCGGCCGGCGGCGCTGGAGGACCTCTCGCTGACCATCCCGGCCGGGCGGGTGACCGCCCTGGTGGGAGCCACCGGCTCCGGCAAGACCACGGTCGCCAAACTGCTGATGCGCTTCCAGGACCCGGCATCCGGCAAGGTGCTGATCGACGGCCAGGACGTACGGGACCTGCGGCGGCACGGGCTGCGCCACGCCATCGGCTTCGTCGCCCAGGACCCGTTCCTCTTCGACGGCAGCATCGCCGACAACATCCGCTACGGCAGCTTCGGAGCCTCCGACGAGGCGGTGATCCGGGCCTCGGCCATGGCCGAGGCGCACCCCTTCATCGCGTCGCTGCCGGACGGCTACGACACCCTGATCGGCGAACGCGGCGCCGCGCTCTCCGGCGGCCAGCGCCAGCGGATCGCCCTGGCGCGCGCCATCCTCAAGGACTCCCCGGTCGTCATCCTCGACGAGGCCACCTCCGCCGTGGACAACGAGACCGAGGCCGCCATCCAGCGCACACTGCGCGGCTTCGCCGCCGACCGCACGATGGTCGTCATCGCCCACCGCCTCTCCACGGTCCGCCACGCCGACCGCATCTACGTCATGGACAAGGGCGGCGTCGTCGCCGAACAGGGCACCCACGACGAACTCCTCGCCCAGCACGGACTCTACGCATCCCTCTGGCAGCTCCAGGCCGGCGAACTCGCCGCCTGACCGCAGAAAGAAGAAGCCGGCCCGCCCGCCGACCGCGTGACGCCACCGCGGTCGGCGCGGCCCGGCACGCCCTGCGCGCCTGCCCACCCGTACTTCTGGAGGTACCCCCATGTCCCGTCGCGACGGAGACGTCCTTCCCCTGACCGCGGCCCAGCGGGAGATCTGGCTCGCCGAGCAGAGCTCCCGGACGCCGATCCCCGGCTACCGCGTCGGCGAATGCCTGGAGATCCACGGGCCGGTCGACCCGGAGCTGTTCGAGGCCGCGCTGCGCCGGGTGGTCGACGAGGTCGACGCCCTGCACGTGACCTTCGCCGACGACGGGGACGGCCCGCGCCAGATCCTCCGCGAGAGCTGGGACTGGGCGCCCGTCCACCTCGACCTCGAGGCGGAGCCCGACCCGCGGGCGGCGGCAAGGGAGTGGATGGAGCGGGACCTGGCCCGTCCGCTGGACCTCGGCCGGGATCCGCTGTTCGGCCACGCGCTGATCAGGCTCTCGGCGACGGAGTTCCTCTGGTACCTCAACTACCACCACGTGGTGCTGGACGCGATCAGCGCCTCCATGGTCCGGCAGCGCGTCGGCGAGGTGTACTCGGCGCTGGCCGAGGCCGGCGCCGTCCCGCCCTGCCCGTTCGGCACGCTGCGGGACCTGGTCGACAGCGACGCCGCCTACCGGTCCTCCGCCGACTTCACCGCCGACCGCTCCTACTGGACCGGGCGCTTCGCCGACCTGCCCGCCCCGACACGGCTCAGCCACACCACCGCGACCGACCCGCACCGGACCCTGCGCGTGGCCGGGGAGCGGGAACTGCGCACCCCCGAGGCCCTGCGGGCCGCGGCGGGGCGGGCCGGTGTCCGGTGGTCCCGGGTGGTGGTCGCGGCCACCGCGCTCTACGCCCACCGGCTGAGCGGAGCCCAGGACGTGGTGCTCGCCCTCCCCGTCACCGCCCGCCGCGGGTCGGGCCGCGACCTGATGTCGGTGCCCGGCACGATGTCCAACGTGGTGCCCCTGCGGCTGACCGTGCGGCCGGACATGCCGTGGGGAGAACTCGTCGCCCAGGCGGCGCGGGAGGTCGAGTCGGCCGTCGCGCACGAGCGGTACCGCAGCGAGGACCTGCTGCGCGACCTCGGCGCGCCCGGCGGCATCGGCACGGCGTTCCCGCTGATCGTCAACATCATGGCCTTCAACGCCAGGCCCAGCTTCGCCGGGCACCCCGCCTCGGTGCACCACTTCGTGTCGGGTTCGACCACCGACCTGGCCGTCTGGGTCTTCGACTACCGGGACGGCAACCCCCCGCTCCTGCGGCTGCACGGCGCGCCCGACGCGTACGGCGACGACGACCTCGCCGCGCACCAGCGGCGACTGCTGACCCTCCTCGACACGGTCG
The DNA here is from genome assembly GCF_013421635.1 of Streptomyces sp. UH6. Lineage (NCBI taxonomy): Bacteria > Bacillati > Actinomycetota > Actinomycetes > Kitasatosporales > Streptomycetaceae > Streptomyces > Streptomyces sp. UH6. The sequence goes on from NZ_JACADT010000439.1 coordinate 3,040, forward strand.
CGGACTGCGACCCGGACCAGGAGGTGGGCCGGATCGACCTGCTCACCCCCGAGGAGCACCGCGAGGTGGTGGCCCTCGGCACCGGGCCGGCCGCCGGAGCTCCGGACGAGAGCCTGCCGGAGCTGTTCCGGGAGCACGTCAGGTCGGCTCCGGACCTCACCGCGCTGGTGTGCGGCGACGTCTCCCTGACGTACGCGGAGCTGGACGAGCGGGCGAACCGTCTGGCGCAGGCGCTGATGGCGCGGGGTGCGGGGCCGGAGCGTCTGGTGGCGGTGTCGCTGCCGAGGTCGGCCGAGCTGGTGGTGGCGATCCTGGCGGTGCTGAAGACCGGGGCGGCGTACGTCCCGGTGGACCCGGAATACCCGGCGGCCCGGATCGCGTACCTGCTGGACGACGCGCGGCCGGTGCTGACGGTGACCGATGCCCGTAGCGCGGAGCGTCTGCCCGAGGGCGGTGCGGTCGGGCGGCTGGTGCTGGACGATCCGGAGACGGCCGCCCTGGTGGCGGGCTGCCCGGCGACGGACCCGATGGTGGCCGTCGACCCGGCCCACCCGGTGTACGTGATCCACACCTCCGGCTCCACGGGCAGGCCCAAGGGCGTGGTCGCGACACACGGCGGCCTGCTCAACCTGCTCACCGACCACCGGCTGGCCCTGTTCGCACCGCTGCTGGCGGAGCGGCGGCGGCTGAGGGTGGCGCTGACCACCTCGGTCTCGTTCGACGCCTCCTGGAACCAGCTGATGGCCCTCTTCACGGGCCACGAACTGCACGTCGTGGACCACGCGACCTGGACCGACCCGGACACCTTCGTCGACCACGCGGCGCGCCACCGGCTGGACTACGTCGAGGCCACCCCGTCCTACCTCCAGGTCCTCGTCGACCACGGCCTGCTGGACGACGCGCAGCGCCGCCCCGCGCTGGTCGCGGCCGGCGGCGAGGCCGTCCCGGAGCGGCTCTGGGAGCGGCTGCGGGCCGACGACGGGGCCTTCCGCGTCAACCTCTACGGACCCTCCGAGTGCACCGTCAACTCGGTGACCGCGGCCACGGCGTCGAGCCCGTGCCCGGTCATCGGCCGGCCCGTCACCAACGCCCGGCTGTACGTGCTCGACGCCGCGTTGCGGCAGGTGCCCTTGGGTGTGCCCGGTGAGCTGTACATCGCCGGCGCGGGGCTGGCCCGGGGCTACCTCGACCGGCCGGGCCTGACGGCGGGGCGGTTCGTGGCGGACCCGTTCGGGCCGGGCGGCACGCGCATGTACCGTACGGGCGACCTGGTGCGGTGGAACCCGGACGGCGACCTCGAGTTCCTCGGCCGCACCGACGACCAGGTCAAGATCCGCGGCTTCCGGGTCGAACTCGGCGAGATCGAAGCCGTCCTCGCCGAACATCCGCGGGTCGCGCGGGCCGTCGTCACGGTGCGCACCGACGAGGAGCCCCGGCTGGTCGCCCACGTCGTCCCCGCCGCGGGGCGTACCGTCCGGGCGGAGGCGCTGCGGGACCGGCTGCGGGAGCGGCTGCCCGCGCACATGGTGCCGTCGGCGTTCGTGGTGCTGGACGCGCTGCCCCTGACCCCGAACGG
>NZ_JACADT010000044.1:0-15077 GCF_013421635.1 Streptomyces sp. UH6
TGAGCACGCCACCGGCGAGGGCAAGCTGTACCTGTGCGCGGTCAAGGACATGTACTCCGGCCGCATCGTGGGCTACTCCATCGACTCCCGGATGAAGTCGCGCCTTGCCGTGGCAGCCCTGGAATCCGCGGTGGCCCGTCGCGGCCAGGCCGCCGGATGCATCGTTCACTCCGATCGCGGATCGCAATTCCGCTCACGAAAGTACGTGGCCGTTCTCGCAGGTCACAGCCTTATCGGCTCGATGGGCAGAGTCGGCGCGGCCGGCGACAACGCAGCCATGGAGAGCTTCTTCGCGCTGCTGCAGAAGAACGTCCTCGACCGCCGAACCTGGCGGACCCGGAACGAACTGCGGATCGCGATCGTGTCCTGGATCGAGCGCACCTACCACCGCCGACGGCGCCAGATCCGCCTGGGCCGATTGACGCCCGTCGAGTACGAAACCATCATGGCCCCTCACGCAGCACTCGCTGCGTAAACCCCAACTGTCACCCGATCACGCAGCGGTCCCGCATCTATCCGGATGACGCAGTTCCGAGGTGGGAAGCTCTGTTGACGGGGGCGGAAAGTCCGCTCCGGTACGTGGTGCCCATGGCCAACGATGGTTTCACTGTCTTCGCTGTTCCGCAGGCGCTCTCGACGGCCTTGGCCAGTGCAAGAGCGGATCAGCTCAGAACTACCGCTCTCACGTGGGCCAAGACCGTCTCCGAGATGGGCGATGAGATTAGGCCGAGCAGTGCCGTCGACCTCCTTGAGCGTCTGTCAGCCCTCGCCACGAGTCGTGCGGAGAGAGGCCTGAGCCTGTATTGCTGGTACTTCGCGCCCTGACCTCATCCCGCTGACATTCCTGTAGTCGTGATCCCAGCCCTCGCTGGGACAGCACGAGCGGCTACTCGCCCCGGCACACCTGGAGTGATCGGCCGGACAGGTCCGTGGCTGGTCCTTTTCCTGTGGGTCGGTCGGCATCGGCGCAAGCACGGCGGTGGGGGAGGGGCGGTTGTTGAGACGTGGGACGAGCTCTTCCGTCCGTCACAACGACACGTCCGACAAGAGCGGGAACGTCACCTCGCTCTTCGGGACGACACCGACTCCGGTGCACCTCCCCACTCCGTCGACCTCGACGCAGGCAAGGCGTTCATCCGCTCCACGCAGAACCGCGCGAGCAGGCGCGACGTGTCCTGAAGGCTCGTCACATGACCTCGACCAGGGTCCACGAAGCCTGGCGTTCACGCCCCGCTGGACACCCACCGCAGCACCGCCGCCAGCCCCACCAGCGCGGCCGGTACCGCCCACGGCCACCGCAGCACCCGTCGCACCGAGGGCGCCAGCCACAGTGCCCCCGTCGCGCCCGCGAGGACGACGGCCAGGGCGCAGCCCAGCTCGATCCCGCCGTACGCGGCCTGGTCCCAGTCGCCGTCCGGGTGGGTGTTGACCGCCAGCCAGAGGAAGAACGCCGCCGCCAGGGTGCTCAGCACCACCGGAACGGCGAGGACCGTACGGAGCAGGCGGCGGTCGTCGTCGGGATGGTGCGGGCGGTTGTCCACCCGGTGCGGGGAGTGGCCGGTGCCGTGGGCGTCACTGGTGTACGGGGGTTTCGAGGGCCGCATCAGCGAGTGTTCCTGGTCTCTTCCGGGTGGTGGGCGAAGCCACGGCCGTAGCGCTGTGCCTGGTCGTTCTCCCGGTACGGGCACGGTCCACCGCGCTACCCGCCGACAGGGTCCTCCTGCGCTGCTCGCAGCGACGCCACAGCCGTGTCGACGTCGGTGAGAAGGTCCGGCCAGACCGCCGGCTGGGAGGATCGTGCGCCCGCATCCGCGACCACGGAGCCGGCGGCATACGGCTTCACTTTCGCGACCGGTTGTCACGCCGGCGAGGCAATGCTCTGCCAGCCGTGGTCGAGGAGGTCGAAGGCGCGGTGGAGGGCCTCGGTGCTGTCGTGGTGCCGGCGGGCGGCGCGGGGTGCTTCGAGGGCGAAGTGGGCCAGGGCGGTGCAGGCCGGGTCGTCGGCGGGAAGGCCGCTTTCCTCGGCGATCACCTGGGCCAGGGCGGCCGTGTTCTCCAGCCATGTGGCGTGCTGGTAGTCGAGCAGGGCCGGAGTGCTGTTGACCAGTTCGAGGAAGGCGGCGACGCCGGGCTCGTCGCCAGGGCGGAGCCGGCGGTGGCGCAGGGCGTGCTCACGCAGGGCGGCCGGGATGGACTGGCCCTCGGGGCGTTCCCGCACCGCGGCGAGCTGAAGGGCCTTCATCTCGTCCTGCCGGTCGAAGACCAGGGATTCCTTGCCGGAGAAGTGCTTGAACAGCGTGGTGGTGGACACGTCGGCGGCGTCCGCGATCTCACGGATGCCGACGTCGTCGTAGCCGCGCTCCAGGAAGAGGCGCAGGGCCGCGTCGGCGATCGCCTGGCGGGTGGCGGCCTTCTTTCGCTCACGGCGCCCGGCCGGTGCAGCAGCGTTTCTGTCATCGGACATGGCGACAGGCTACACGACAGTGGAACGAGTGTAAAAGTTGACTCGTTGCACTTATGGCCTCGGTGTGCTTTTCTGATGAGGCGGCCCTCGGAGCTGTCCACCGCCACATGTCGGCGCCCCCTTGTCCTGCAAATGGGGGGCAGTCATCCCCGACCTCACGAAGTCACCGCCGCCGCCAGCACGTAACGCCCCCTCCATGTACATGCCCGGCTCCATGCCGGACGACAGGAACGGAGCACCACCATGACCGAAACGCCCACCCCCACGCCCCGCATCGCCGTCATCGGCGCCGGCCCCGGCGGTCTGACCTGCGCCCGCATCCTCCAGGTGCACGGCATCGCCGCGACCGTCTACGACCTCGCCTCCGGCCCCGACGACCGCGACCAGGGCGGCACCCTCGATCTGCACCCCGACGACGGCCAGGCCGCCCTGAAGGAAGCCGGACTGCTGGAGGAGTTCTTGCGCCTCGCCCGCCCCGAGGGCCAGGAGATGCGGCAGTTCGACGCGGCCACGGGAAACCTCCGCTTCCGCCACGAACCCGCCGAGGGAGAGCTCTCCGCCCCCGAGATCGACCGCGGGCAGCTGCGCGACCTCCTTCTGCACTCCCTCGCCCCCGGCACGGTGCGCTGGGGCCACGCACTGCGGAGCGTCGAAGGCCCCGCCGACGGTCCCCGGCGGCTGCGCTTCGCCAACGGCACCGTCGTCGAGGCCGACCTCGTCATCGGTGCCGACGGCGCATGGTCCAGGGTCCGGCGCGTCCACTCCGCCGTCACCCCCCGGCACATCGGCATCAACTACCTCGAGGCGTGGTTCCACGACGTCGACGACCGGCACCCGGAGATCGCCGAACTCGTCGGCCCGGGCAGCGCCATGGCGGCCGACGGCGAACGCTGCCTGTTCGCCCAGCGCAACAGCGGCGGCCACATCCGCGTCTACGTCATCCAGGCCGGTCCCGCCGACTGGCTGGCCCGGACCGGACTCACCGGCCAGGACACCGAACGGATCCGCACCCTGCTCCTGGACCGCTACCGCGACTGGTCACCGAGCCTGCGCCGACTCCTCACCGACAACGACGGCCCCTACCTCGACCGCCCGCTCCACGCCCTGCCCGTACCGCACACCTGGGAGTCCGACCCCACCGTGACCCTGCTGGGCGACGCCGCCCACCTCATGCCCCCGCTCGGCGTCGGGGTCAACCTCGCGATGCTCGACGCCTGCGAACTCGCCCTCGCCGTGGCGGGTCACGACACGGTCGCCGACGCCATCCGCGCCTACGAGAAGACGATGCTGCCGCGCTCCACCGAGATGCAGACGGCTCTCGACGGCGCCGCCGCCGGCCTGCTGTCCGACGAACCCTTCGACCCCGCCCACAACGGTCTCGACGCCAACCGAGCACCCGCCCCGACCGTGGACAGCCCCTGGGGCGCGGTCACCCACGCGTGAAGGCGTCGGGCTGACCCCGAGCCGCACGAGCACCTCGGCCTCGCGCGCTCACTCGGCCGTGACGGGTGCGGCCGACCTGGCCGCCTGCTCGACGTTCGCGCGGTGCGCGGCACGGGCTTCCTCGTCGATCCGCTCCTCGTATTCGGGACGCATCCCGGTCCGGCCGTCGAGGCCCTCGCGCAGGATGTCGGCGTGCCCGGTGTGCCGGTTGATCTCGCCGAGGACATGGACCATGACGGCGAACAGGTTCGTGTTGGGAGACGGCTCCCGCCACCACGGCACGTGGCCGGGGGCATCGAGGGGAAGCGCGTTGATCGTCGCGTCCGCGTGTTCCCACGTCCGCCGGTAGAACCCGATGATCTGGTCGCGGGTCTCGTCCTCGCTCGCCCACAGGTCGCTGCCGTCGGAGTCCTGCCACCGGGGCAGCGGTTCCGGGGAAGGGCGGTCGAAGACCTCGCCGAAGTACCTGGCCTCGACGGCGGCCACGTGCTTGACCAGGCCGAGGAGGTTGGTCCCGGTCGCGGTCAAAGGCCGGCGGGCGTCGTACTCGGACAAGCCGTCGAGCTTCCAGAGCAGCGCCTCGCGGTCGCGTCGCAGTCTGCCGTGCAGGGTGGCCTTCGCGAAGTCGTCGATCATGGGGCATGAGCCTGCCATGGGGCTGCTCGTGGTCTCAAGACCTCTCGAAGATGAGCAGGTCCGCGGAGACCGATGGTGGCGGTCGGTGTCACCGGCAGCCGGAAGGTGAGTCGGGGAAAGGGGTGGCCCGTTCAGGGGCCGGCTCAGTACGGTCGTCCGGTGTGCCTCTATGCGACGGCGTCCTACAAGCTGCACCACGCATGCGTGGCGTGTCGTGTCAGCTTCAAGCGGCATGCCGATCCGGAGCGGAAACACCGCTGTCCGAACTGCGGCAGGCCGCTGATATGCGCCGGTCACGGCTTCGCTCCGCCACCGAGGCGGGACGTCCGCGGATGGTCCGTGGTAGCCGCGGTGCTGGCTGAGGGCCTGCGCTACGAGGGGCGTTCGGCCTGCGGGTGCGGCAGGGAGCCGGCGTTCCGTCCGCGGACGCGTGCCGAACTGCGAGCGCGTCGGCTCGTTGCCGTCAGGGATGGGCTGCCGCTGTCCGAGACGTTGTCCCGGCCGGATCCGCCGACCCCGATCACCAGCTGAACCCGCGCCCCGGCGCGCGGGCCGACGCCCCCGTCCGCCTGGGCGCCCCCTCTACAGCTGCCGCCCGAACGCCGCCGCCTCACGCTGCATCACCGGGGCGACCCGATCCCGTCCGTCATCTCCTCGATGCGGGCGATGCCCTCCTCACCGCGCTCGGTGACGATGTCGGTGGCGCCGAACGCACGGGCCTCGCACTCGGCGGCTCGGGGGTGACGAGCCCGGACCCGTCCCCATCACGGGTCACGCCGGCGTTTCACGGAGTTCAGACTGGTCGAGTCCGCCCAGCACCGGTGGCGCGCGGTGAACGCACCCCATCTCGTCGTACTCGTCCGCGGCGGTGCCTGCTTCGAGCGCTGCATACTCGTCGAACGTCCTGACCAGGAGGCCGCGTGATCACCCTCAAGCCCGAAACCGTCCACACCGACCGACTGGACTTGCTTCCCCTGCAGGTCGAGCACGCCGACGAGATGGCCGCGGTGCTGTCCGACCCCGGCCTGCACGCCTTCATCGGTGGCACCCCGGACACCGTCCAGGACCTGCGCGCCCGCTACGAACGTCTGGTCGCAGGCTCACCGAGCCCCGGCGAATCCTGGTGCAACTGGGTCATCCAGCTCCGTGACACCGCCTGCCTGGCCGGCTACGTCCAAGCGACTGTCACCGCCGACGGCCGCGGAGCCGCTGCGGAGATCGCCTGGGTGACAGGCACCCCCTGGCAACGGCGCGGCATCGCCACCGAAGCCACCCAAGGACTCCTCGCCTGGCTGCGACAGCACCCGGTCCACACAGTCACCGCCCACATCCACCCCGACCACCAGGCATCCGCCGCCGTCGCCACCGCAGCCGGCCTCACCCCCACCGACCAGTCACACGACGGAGAGACCAGATGGCAGCTGACGATCAGCTGACCCAAGAGGGGGCTCTCCGCAGACTCGCTCTGCGATTCCTCGCCAGGGAGATCGCCGTGTGGGCCGAAGCGTCTCGGCGAGCACGACGTGTACGTCCGCGCGGACCGGGACGACCTCGACCACGTCCGCAGCCCGTCCGGGCATGCGGCACCCGCCGTCTCGTCACGGGTGAGAAAACGCGTTGGCCGACCACCGGTGAGCTGCGAAGATGCCTCTGTTTCCCAGGTGGAGGACATTTGTTCGTTTTCGTGTGTACGGGATGTGGCGCGGAGTTGACCACTCCACTCTCCCAGGTCGCGCTGCCGGTCCACGCCCGTCAGCAGTACGGGAACGGGGCCCAGCTCCCGGTGCTCATGGAGCCGGGGACATTCGCCGTGGACCCGGACCCCTGGGGAGGGCCGTGGCGGCCGTGGGACGAGATCGATCCGGGCGAGGCCGAGGCACGCGGCATCTACGCCCCGGTCCACGCCCTGTCCGACGGCACGCCCGGGGCGAGTGTCATCGCGCCCGGTGACATCCGTGGAACCCGGCTGATTCCCGAGAAGCGCGGCGGTGCCTGCTGCGGTCTCGACGGGGCCGACGGGCCCAACATGGCCTGCGAGGCGTGCGACCTCCCCGTTGCGACCAGGGTCGACGACTGCTCGCTCTGGCAGATGGTGCGACTCGACCCGGACGTCGTGCACCGCGTCCCCGTCGACGGCGTCCACGCCGCGTCCCTCTCCTGGACGGAGCTGGCGGAGAAGGGGGAGAAGACACCCCCGTTCGAGCCGATCGCCACGTGGGGAGGACGGCTGGGGCCGAACCACTACTGGTCGTGGAGTCCGCGATGGGAGGCCGCGGCCGGCCAGGCGCTCGCCCATCTGTTGGTCGCTTCCCAAGGGCAGTCGGTGAAGGTCCCGGACGGCCTGGCCGCGGACGTGTTCCAACGCGAACTCGACACCTTGCTGCCGGCAGGAACCCAGGAGCGGCGCGTCGCCCTGGCCGGACCGGGACAGCCCTCTCCGGACGCGGGCGTCGACATCCTCCTCGTCCCCGTCCATCCACAGACGGGCAGGATGTGGACTCCTGCCGGACCTACCGCACCGGCGTACCTGGTGCCCCTGCCGCTGGGGGTGTGGCTGTGGCTGGTCTCTCCCGAACCGGGCTTGCCGGTTCCCGCCTCGGGCCGCACAGCCCGGGACGTCCTCCGCGACGACCCGCCCCCGCTGCTCCCCCACCACCTGTTCCGAGCCGACCGGGCAAGGTTCCGACACACCTTGGTCCGGCTACCAGCCGTGCGCAGCCCGTGGCTGCGCCCGATCCTCGAGAACCTCACGCGGGGAGCCTGAGCCGGCCTCGTCCGGGGCCCGCCTCGTGCGTCTCGAGTTCCGGGGTCCGCCTCCGCCAAGCCGGTCCGGCTGTGCTGTCGGTGGCCCGAGATACGATCCCGGTCTCGATGGGCCGGACGGAGATCGTGAGGGACTCGCGGCCATGGGGGGTGGGTCGTACAGTCCCCGGCATCCAGCTCGGGACTGGAGGTATCTTGCCATGACCCCACCCCCCTCCCGGCGCTACGAACGCAAGGCCGAACGTCCGCCACGGCTGATGGCCTTCCCGCTCACGCTGCTCATTTCCGGAACCTTCCTGGACAGCCCCGTAACCCGAGCTGCACTCAGCCGTGTCCGGATCAGACGACCGGCGGCCGGCCCAGCCGCGTCATCCGCCACACGGTGGACCACCGCATGGGGCGGCGGGGCGGGCACGGCGTCCGCAGGCCTTCGGAGAAACCCGCGAACCAGGCCCGAAGTCCCGCCGCCGACCGGGTGCGGGCCACGGTCGTCGCGACCCAGACGCCGAGGTAGACGGGGACGAGGAGGGCGGGAAGGTGCCTCTTCGCCAGCCAGACCCGGTTGCGGGCGACCATACGGTGGTAGACCGCGTGCCGGGTCGGCGACGTCCACGGATGCTGGAGCACCAGCTCCGGTGCGTAGAGCACCTTCCAGCCCGCGTCCAGCGCCCGCCAGGCCAGGTCGGTCTCCTCGTGCGCGTAGAAGAACGGCCCCGGCCAGTCGCCGGTCTCGTCCAGCATCCGCAGGGACAGACCGTGCCCGCCGCCGAGGAACGTCGTCACCGGCCCGCCCCGCATCGGGTCTCCCGCGCGCAGCCGCGGGACGTGCCGGCGCTGCGTTCGGCCGCGCTCGTCGGCGATCCGGAAGCTCACGACGCCGAGCCGCTCGTCCGCCGCGTACAGCCGCGTCAGGCGGGTGAAGACGTCCCGGCTCACGAGCAGCCCGTCGTCGTCCAGGTCCACCACGACATCGACGTCCCCGAACTCCCGCAACCGGGCCAGGGCGACGTTCCGGCCACCGGAGACCCCCAGGTTCTCCGGCAGCTCGACCCCCGTCACCCACTCGGGCAGGGACGGCAGCGGCGAACCGTTCCCGACGACCACCACCCGCTGCGCCGGCGTTTCCTGTCCGGCGACCGAGTCGAGGAGCTCGGCCAGCTCGGCGGGCCTGGTGCCCATGGTCAGGACGGCGACGCCTACGCGCGGGTGACGCACGGATGAACTCCGTTCCTCGGAACCGGTTCCGGTGCGGCGATGCTAGCCGCCACGGTCCGCGGAGCCGGCCATGCAGACAGGTACGCGCGGTGCCCGTGGCTCCCGACTGCCGCCGCACGGCCCGTCTACATCGACGCGAGAGAGCCGGACGCCGCCACCGCCACCCCGGCGCGGCAGGCGCTGGGGCTTCGGCCCTTGTGGCGTTTGAACGCGGCGCTGAAGCCGAAAGCGTCGGCATAGCCCACGGACCTGGCGATCTGCGCTATGCCGAGATCGGTGTCGGACAGCAGCGCCTCGGCCTCGTCCATGCGGCATTCGGTGACGTAGGCGAGGGGTGGACGGCCCATCAGACGGGTGAAGCGCTTGGCGAACAGTGCCCGGGAGACGCCGGCCCGCGCGGCCAGGGAGGCCACCGTCCAGGGCTCGGCGGGGCGGTCGTGAAAGGACTGCAGGGCGGGCGCGAGGACCGGGTCGGCGAGGCCCCGGTACCAGCTGGGCGCGTCGGCGCCCGCCTTGTCGAACCAGGTGCGCAACGTGCACACCAGGGCCCAGTCGAGGAGCCGGTCCATCAACGCCTGCGAACCTGCCGAGAGACGGGCGGCGTCGGCGGCGGCCGTCTCCAGCCAGGCACAGACCTCGGCGTCCTCCTCGACCACCAGAACGGGCGGCAGGGCACGCAGCAGCCGCTCGTGGCGGTGGCCCGAGGCACGGTAGGCGCCCACGATCAGCGCGGTCGCCGCCTCCGAGTCGGCGCCCCAGCGGATGCCGCCGAGTTCCTCGGCACCGCAGTCGGGGCTCTCGGTGAAACAGCTGATCTCGTACGCGGCGTGCGCGCTGTCCAGGGTGGCGGGGTGATCCACGAGGTGGAACGGTCCGGGGCCGCGCACGATGGCGGTGTGGCCCGCGCCGATCGCTCGTTCCGTGCCGTCCGGCAGCAACAGGACGCCCCTGCCCCGCAGCACGCTGATCATGGTGAGTGGCGCGATGTCGGCGAAGCGGACGGCCCAGGGCACCGCGAGCACGACGTGACTGACGACGGACCCCTCGGCCCGAATGCCGCTCAACAGCGAACTCAAAGGATCCATGGGAAGCACGGTAGACGATCTCCTATGCTTCGGAGCGGTTCTCCCATGGATCATCTACGTCGTCTCGGCTGAACTGGACTCGTACACCGGACCGACCGGACCGACCGATACCGAACGAGACCAACCAGGGAGACACCGTGAGGCAGCACGACAGCCGTGCCAGGACAGCCCTCGTCGTCGTCGCACACCACCGCAACGATTCCCTCACCGCGCACACGGCCCGCCGTGCCGCCGCGCAGCTCGAAACCGCCGGCTACCGCGTCGACCTGCTCGACCTGCACGCCGAGGGGTTCGACCCTCGGATGACCGTGGCGGACCAGCCGGACTGGGGCGACCGGGAGAAGAGGTACTCGGAAGAGGTGCACGCGCACATGCAGCGCGTCCTCGACGCCGATGCCGTCGTCGCCGTCTTCCCGGTGTACTGGCTGGGCGTGCCCGCCCTTCTCAAGGGCTGGATCGACCGCGTGTGGAACTACGGGTTCGCCTACGGCCGCAGCAAGCCCCACCTCGCCGGCAAGCGCATCCTGTGGCTGGGCCTGGCAGGCGCCACTGCCGACGATCCGATCGTGGCGGGCATGCGGAGCATCCTCGAGACCAGCCTGAGCGAGGGCATCGCCTATTACTGCGGCTTCTCCCACTCCACCGTCGGCCTGCTCACCGACGCGGAGGAACGCCCTCAGCGCCTCGACGCCGAAGGCAATCTCCTGGTCGGCGACGCGATCACGGGCGCGGAGCGAGAGGCGCAGTACACGGCTTTCGACCGTCGCACGGGGGAGTTCGTGGAGGCTTTCCTCGCCGAGGAACCCGTGGCGGCCTGACGCCCGGGGAGGCACGCACGCGAGGGCGACACGGTTCCTGTGGGCCACGGGCCACGGGCCACGGGCCACGGTCCGGGCCGTGCCGGGCGCCGGTCGGTGTCCGACACGGTTCCCCTCCCCACGCGCTCAGCCGGCGGGGAGGGGAGTGGGGAGCCGCGGGAAGGACGGGGCCGCGTCCGGTGGGGGTGGCGAGGGCGCTGCGGCGAGGCCGGGACAGACACGCCGGAACGGCACGCCCGGGGCGATCGTCCGCCAGCCGTCGACGGTGGGGTTGGCCGCGGCGAGCCGGCAGGCCCGGTCGACGGGGTCGCGGAGCGTCGCACCGAGCTGGGTGAGGTTCCAGTGGGTGACCACGCCCGGGTGGTGGTGGGTGGTCAGCATGGTGCCGTCCGGGGCGAGCCCGAGAGCGGTGGGCGTCCTGTCCAGGGTGAATGACGTGACCGCGTGGGCGTGTTGTGGGTCCCACAGGTCCCAGACGAGCATCCGGGCGCCGGAGCCGACACCCGTCAGCAGTCTGCCGTCCCGGCCGAACGCGTACGGACCTGTGGTGCTGCCCCCGGGGAGCCAGCCCAGGAACCGGGGACGGTCGGGGGAGGAGACGTCGTACAGAAGTCCTCCCTCCTCACCGGGATCCGTCACGACGAGAAGCCGGCCGTCGGCGGAGAACGCCTGCGGGGTGGGGTACAGGGGCCCGTCGTCCGGGGCGGGCAGGCCTGACAGCCGGTCCGGCTCGCGTGGGTCGGTGACGTCGTACAGGTCGCCGTCGACCACCAGGAGGTGCCCCTCGGGGCCGAGCAGGACGTGCGGGGCGGACTTCGTCCTCGTCCTGACGGTGCTCAGCCGTTCGGGGCGGCCGGGGCCGGTGCGGGAGAGGTCCGAGAGGTCCCACAGCGTCGCTCCGCCTTCCGCGCCGACGGCCATCACCTCGCCCCGGAGGGACACGTTCAACGGCAGGGAGCTGTCGGGCGGCCCGGCGGTGAGGCGGAATTCCCGCACCGGATGACCGGGATCCACCACGTCCCACATCGTCAACGTGCCCGGAGGGCCTTCCACCGCCAGCCGGCCGCCGTCGTCCGAGAACCACAACGCCGAAGGGGAGACGTCCCCCTCCGCGTCCGTCCGGGCGACACCTGCCGCCCGGCCCGCGGAGGGCCCGGTGAGCGGGACGAGGCTCACTTCGCGTTCCCCGGTCGCCTGGGCCAGAAGCCGTCCGTCGGGGGAGAGGGCGTACGGGACCACCGTCTCGAACCACCGGTAGTAGTCCGGCGGTGCCAGCGTGACCTGCCGGCCGGCGACGGTGGGAGCCATGCGGTCCGTCAGGGACCACAGGCGCACCGCTCCGTCGCCGTCCCCGCTGGCCAGGGTGCGGCCGTCGGGAGCGAAGGCGAGTGCCGAGACGGTGGTGGCATGGCCGGTCAGCACTGCCGAGCGGACGGGCCGGGCACGGGAGACGTCCCACACCGTCGCCGTGTGGTCGGCGCTCGCGGTCGCGAGTTGACGGCCGTCCCTGCTGAACGCCACCGCCTCCACCGGGCCGCCGTGGGCGCTGATCACCGCGGAGGGGCGGCCGCCCGCCCCTTTCGCCAGGTCCCACAGACGCACCTGGGCGTCGGTCGACGCGACCGCGAGGGTGTCGTCGTGGCTGACGGCGATGGACCGTGCGGGACCGCCGACACCGTCGAGCGTGCCCACGCGGCGCGGCCGGTCCAGGTCCTCGACGTCCCACAGCTCCACCGTCCCGTCCTGCCAGCCCAGGACCAGCAGCGCCCCGTCTTCCGCGAAGGCGGCGGCCTGTACGTTGCTCCTGCGCTGCGGCAGCGACGCACGGGCGCCGACGGCGCCACGTCCCGGTTCCACCGACCACAGCCTGGTCTGCCCGACGGTGGAGGTGACCAGCGTCCGGCCGTCCGCACTGAACTCCGCCTCCTCCACGAGGCCTTGCATGGGCATCGACATCCGGCCCCGAGGCCGTGGGTGCCTGGGGTCGGTGAGGGAGAACCTGCCCACGGACCTGTCGATGTCCGCGCCGGTGAGGAGCAACGACGTGCCGTCACCGATCCACAGCGCCGGATCGCCGAAGAAGCTGGTCTCCTTCGCCACGACGTCGGCGAGCCTGCGCGGCTCACCGGAACGGGAGGCGTCCCACAGTCCGACGGTGCCGTCACCCGAACCCACCGCGAGGATCCGGCCGTCATCGCTGTAGGACAACGAGTCCACCGTGCCCGGCACCTCGAGGGAGCCCGCGTACTGCGTCTGGCTCAGAACGTCCATGAGGGTGGCCCGGCTCTGCGGTGAGGGGTCCTCGCGATACGCGGCGACGGCCAGCAGCAGCGCCGCTCCCGGGTCGGTGCCGATGCCGGCGCGGGCGGCCGCCTGGAGCTGACGGTTCTGTGCCTGCTCACCGTTGGCGCGGGCCTGCGCACGCTGGTTGAGGGCCAGTCCCGCGGCGGCCAGCGCCACGCACAGCACCGCGCCGATCACACCGACCAGCTGCTTCAGCCGGCGCGCCTGCCGTCGTTGCCGGCCAAGTGCCTCCTCGAGCTGCCGGGCACGGCGCTGCTCCTCCTCGAGCCGCCGCCGCTGACGCTCCTGCTCCGACCTGGCGAGGTTCTGGCTCGCCGTCACGAACGCCCGGTCGAGCGTGCGGACCAGCCGTGCGTGCCGCTTCTCGCTCAGCCAGTCGACCGCCGCCCCCAGCCGCGTCCCGCGGTAGCAGTACTCGGGGGAGCGCCCGGCCAGGTGCCAGGCATCGGCGGCGTCGGCCAGTTGCTGGCGTGTCACCAACCCGGCCCGGTCCTCCTCGATCCACCGGCGCAGCCTGGGCCACGCGCGCAGGAGCGCTTCGTGGGATATCTGGGCCGCCGACCGGTCGACGGTGATCAGCCGGGCCCGGGCCAGCCGGTCACGGACCTCGACGAGCGTACGCCGCTGCTCCTCGGGCCGGTCCGTCAGCAGCTCGTCCAGACCGATCCTGCGGCGGACGGCCTCCTCACCGCTGCCGGCGATCAGGACCATCGACAGGAGAAGCTCGCGCACCGCCTCACGGCCCGGCCGGTCGAACCCCGCGTAGATGCTCTCGGCGGTCCGGGCGACGGATTCCCGGATTCCGCCGGTCGCGGTGTACCCGGCCAGGGTGAGGACCGGCCCGCTGCGGCGCACCCACGTCTCACGGAGTGCGTGGGCCAGGAACGGCATCGCGGAGCCGTGGCCGTGGCCGCCACTCTCACGGGTGTCCCGGAGCAGCACGTCGACGAGGCCGTGCTCCAGCCGCAGTCCGGCGTCGCGGGCCGGCTGCTCGATCACGGCACGCAACGCCACTTCGTCCATGGGCCAGACGTCCACGTGCTGTGCGAGGGCGGGCCCGAGCTCGGGGTGCTCGAGGCAACTGCCGTAGTGGTCGGCACGCAGCCCCAGGACGACACGGGGACCCCTGCCGTCGCCCCCGGCCCCGCACAGCGCGCGGATGAACGCCGAACGTTCCTCACCGTCCCGGCAGTTGGTGAAGATCTCCTCGAACTGGTCCACGACCAGCACCCGACAGGTCTCGTCGTCGGGCAGCCGGCCCTCCGCCAGCTGCCGCTCGACGTCCGCCCGCGGTACGCCGGAGGCCCGGGCCCACAGGGCGGCGAGGGAGCGCAGCGGTCGCGGTCCGGGGGAGGGGAGCAGCAGTGCGGGCCACGGTGTGCAGGGGTCCACCTCGTAGCGGCGCTCGAGACCGGCCAGCAGCCCCGCCCGCAGGATCGAGGACTTGCCGACGCCCGAGGCGCCCACGACGAGGAGCGGCGGGCGCCCCGCGCCGCCCGCCCGGCCGGCGGGCCGGGTCACCTCGGCGAGCAGTTCCTCGACCAGTTCCCCGCGGCCGAAGAACCGGTCGTGGTCCTCGGTCCGGAACGGCTCCATGCCGGGATACGGGCAGACCGTGCCGTCGGCCGGGTGCGCGGACGCGACCTGGGGCACGGGAGCGGCGGGATAGGCGCGGTTGGCGGCGACGACGAGGTCGCCCGCCCGGTCCTCGCTCTGCCGGTGGGGACGCACCGCTCCGCCCTGGAACTGCCGGTCGAGGTGGGCGTACACCCCGTCCAGGGTGAGCCAGGCCGGCGCGGAGGGGTCGCCCTCGCGCAGCAGGGTGAGGAGCTTCCCCGTGAAGAGCGTGTGACGGTCGCCCTCCGGGGCGAAGGAGACGTCGAGCAGCGACGCGGAGGTGAGCAGAAAGCTTCCGTCGGGCCGCGCGGTGACATACGGGTCGCGGCCGGTTCCCCTCGCCACGGGACCGGCCGTCCCCGAGAAGCAGCAGTCGAGCAGAACGACGACGCGGGCACCGCTGTTGCTGAGTGTGTCCCTGATGACCTGGTACGGGACCGAGCGGGCGATGCCGTGGGCGGAACTGTCCGCGGTGGCCAGGTAGAGCTGGTCCTGCGGGCCCAGGAGACCGTGCCCGACGAAGGCGAAGAGGACCACGCCACGGGCGCCGGCGACGGCCTCCTCGACCGCCTCGACGACGGCGGCGCCGTCAGCGGGATCGAGGAGCAGCTCCACCTGCGAGGGAGCCATGCCGCAGACCTCGCGGAGGGCGTCGGCCAGGTCGCGAACCGTGGCCGCCACGCTGGGAAGCGCGGGCAGCCCGGAGCCGGCCGCGTGCACGCCCGTACCGAC
>NZ_JACADT010000440.1:0-4614 GCF_013421635.1 Streptomyces sp. UH6
CGTGGTCGCCCGGATCCACGCGGCCGGGACGGGCCACGTCCGCCTCGGCCACCCGGATACGGGTGATCAGCCGGTCGAGGCGTTCCGCCAGTGGCGGCGGCGGGGCCGTCAGGTCGTCCGGGCCACCGGGCATCCGCATCCTGACGGCCGGGAGGGAGTCCTCCAGGGTGTACAGGGCGAGCCGCAGGCGGTCCGGGTCCCTCCGGCGGACGGCGCCCTCCAGGCCGGTGAGCGCGCCGTCCAGCCGGGCCCAGACCGCGGGGCTCGCCACGGGCGTCGCCCCGGCTGCCTGGAGCAGGAGACGTGCTTCCTCCAGTGCGTTCCGCCAGTCGCTCAAACGGGGCCTCCCGCAGGGTCCATGTGCCGTGAACTACGGGTGACTATAGGTGAGTTGCGTCCGAGTGGGCGCTTTCGCACCGGTCGGGGACAGGAGTTGTCGATGGCGGGTCCGCAGGACCGTCGGACGGTGTTGCGGTACAGGGGTGAGGCGCTGGCGCACTTCGAGGCAAGGCAGCGGTCGCACGACCCCCGTGCCGTGCGGACCGCCGTGACACTGTGGGCCACCGCCGTGGCAAAGTTGCCGCCCGGCTCGTGGGAACGGCCGAGCTGCCTCACCGAGCTGGGCCGGTCCCTGCGGGGCTGGTTCCAGGTCACCGGGGATCTCCGGGTGCTCGACCAGGCCCCCGCCGGCGCCCGTGCTGTGGGCCGCGTACCTGCACACCGGTCCGTGACCCACGCCGCGCCGTGCCGCGGGCGGCGTCCTGCCCGCGGGGGCGGCGTCCCTCGCGGGGCGCTCGGGCCGCTCGGGCCGCCGCCGTGTCCCCCGTACGGCCCCAAGCGCCCCGTTCCACCGCTTGACCACCCGCGGGCGGGGTAGCGGAGTGGCATGGCCGCCGAAAACACGTCCGCCGACGTCACGTCCGCCGCGAGCCCGTCCGCCGCGAGCCCGTCCGCCGCCGCGGGCGGTCACGTCCGGCCCGAGATCGACGTCCCGGCACTGACCGAGGTCCTCGACGGCGAGTACGCCCGCATCCGCGACCTCGTCCGCACCAACCTGGTGACGTACGCCTCCGTGCTCGAGGAGGCCGAGGAGCTCGGCGTGGAAGCGTTCCGCGAGCGGGTGCGCGAGCTCGTGGTCGAGATGGCCGCGACGGGACAGACCGGCATGGGCTTCCCGCGCGAGTACGGCGGGGGCGGCGACATCGGAGCCTCGATCGCCGCGTTCGAGACGCTCGCCTTCGGCGACCTGTCGGTACTGGTGAAGGTCGGCGTGCAGTTCGGGCTCTTCGGCGGCGCGATCCTGCACCTGGGCACCGAACGCCACCACGCCGCGTACCTGCCGGACCTGGTCACCGGCAAGCTGATGGGCTGCTTCGCGATGACCGAGACCGGACACGGCTCCAACGTCCAGGCCCTCGGCACCGTCGCGCGCTACGACCCGGCCGCCCGGGAGTTCGTCATCACCACCCCCGACGACCAGGCGCGCAAGGACTACATCGGCAACGCGGCACGCCACGCCGAACTGGCGGTGGTCTTCGCCCAGCTGGAGGTGGCGGGGAAGTCCGAGGGCGTGCACGCGTTCGTGGTGCCGGTCCGGGTCGGCGGCGAGGCCGCGCCCGGCGTCCGCATCGAGGACGACGGCCGCAAGATGGGCCTCAACGGAGTGGACAACGGCCGCATCCACTTCGACGGCGTGCGGGTGCCGCGCGAGGCGCTGCTCAACCGGTTCGCCGACGTCACACCCGACGGCGTGTACGAGAGCTCGATCGACAACCCCCACCGGCGCTTCTTCACCATGCTCGGCACCCTGGTGCAGGGCCGGGTCTGCGTCGGCGGCGCCGGGGTCAACGTCGCCAAGGTGGCCCTTGCGATCGCCACCAAGTACGCCGACCGGCGCCGCCAGTTCGAGGCGGCCTCGGACACGGAGGAGCAGCTCCTCCTCGACTACGGCCTCCACCAGCGGCGCCTGCTGCCGCTGATCGCGCGCACCTACGCGCTGCACTTCGCCCAGGACGTGGTGCGCACGCAGCTGCACGAGGTCTTCTCCGCCACCGAGGACGACGCCCCGGCGCGGCGCCGGCTGGAGGCACGGGCCGCCGGCACCAAGGCGCTCGGCACCTGGCACGCCACCCGGGTCGTCCAGGAGTGCCGCGAGGCGTGCGGCGGCGCCGGCTACCTCACCGTCAACCGGTTCGCCGCGCTCAAGGCCGACAGCGACATCTTCACCACCTTCGAGGGCGACAACCACGTCCTGCTGCAACTGGTGGCCAAGGGGCTGCTCACCCACTACGCGAGCGAGTTCGAGGACCTGGACCAGCTCGGCATGGTCCGCTACGTCACCGGCCTCGCCGTCGAGACGGTCATCGAGAAGGCCTCGGTCCACAAGCTGCTCGAGCGGGTGCGCGACCTGCTGCCCGGCGGGGACGACTGGGACCAGGAGGCCGGACTGCTCGACTCGGAGTACCAGCTCGCCATGCTCCGCTACCGCGAGGAGCACATGCTCGCCGGGCTCGCCCGCCGGCTCAAGCGCGGGATCGACCGGAAGCGCAACCCCGGCGTCGTCTTCTCGCAGGTGCAGGACCATGTCATCGCGCTCGCCCACGCCCACGTCGAGCGGCTGGTGCTGGAGGCGTTCACCGACAAGGTGAAGGCGCAGCCCGAGGGCGGCAACAAGGTCGCGCTGGGACTGCTGTGCGACCTGTTCGCCCTGTCCACGATCGAGGCGGACCGGGCCTGGTTCATGGAGCACGGCCGCCTGACCGTCCAGCGTTCCAAGGCCATCAGCCGCGAGGTGAACTCCCTGTGCCGCAAGGTGCGGCCCCTCGCGGTCGACCTCGTCGACGCCTGGGGCGTCCCGGCGCAGATGCTGCGGGCGCCCGATCTGGTCGGCTGACCGGCGGCCGCCGTCCGCGCCCCCTCGGGCGGCGCGGACGGCGGCCGCCGGAACCCGTCACGGGGCGAGCGGGACGGCGTCCGCCGGGTCGGTGTGCCAGTTGGTCACGACCGGCTCGTCGACGAGGACGGGGCCGATCTTCAGCGACACCGGGTGGGGGTCGCCCTCGCTCACGGAGACGATGACGGTGCCGTACTCGGTGCCGGCATCGCTGTTGGTGGTCTTCGGGGCGACCCCCGCGTAGACCGTCGTGCCACCGGTGAGGGTGATCTCGTCGCCCGCGGACTGCTCGGCGGGACCGGCCTGGGTGCCGCCGGAGCCGAAGGCCATCACGGGCAGCCCGCCGGGCAGGACGCAGGTGATGCCGGACTTCGCCTTGACGGAGACCAGGACGTAGCCGCCGGCCTGCGTCTCCTCCTTGGCCGACCAGTCGAGGTCGTTGCTGCCGCAGCCCTGTCCGTAGCCGGGCTTGTCGGCCGCCGCGTCGTCGGAGGAGTCCGTGTCCTGCTCCGGGGCGTCACCGGACGCGGCGTCGCCCGAGGCGGCCCCGTCGCCCCCGTCGGCCGGGCTCTCCTGGGCGGCCTCGGCGGCGGGGCTCGAAGCGGGCGTGTCGGCACTCCCGTCGGAGCCGCTGCCGCAGGCGCTCGTCAGCAGGGCCGCACCGAGAACGACGGAAAGAGTGAGTGCGGCGTGCGAACGGCTGTTCATGGTGTCCTTTCGGTCGGCGTGCGGGGTCTTCCCGCGTGCGCCTCGTCTTCTACTGCTCGGCTGTTCCACTGCTCGGTTGTTCGATCGTGCTGTGCGTCGACGGGTCCGGCCGCGTGCGAGCGGCCGGACGCGTCGACCTCTCCTCCCGGCACCGTGTGGCCCGGGGGTGATCCGTGGGGGCCCTCCCGCGAGGGCCCTCCGAGGGGCGCGCCCGGTGTCAGCCGGCCTGCACCGCGGCCAGCACCTCGGCGCGGGACGGGCCCGGCCACGTCCAGTCCGGTCCGCCGTTCAGGGTGAGGGCCCGCTCGACCAGGCCCGGGGCGCCGAACGCACCCTCCGGGGAGTCGAGCATGCAGGCCACCTCGGTGAACGCCCGCAGCACGTCCGGGTCGGCGAGCTTCACGCCGTCCAGGGCGTTGGTGAGGTGCCAGCCCGGGTCGTCCGTCTCGTAGGGGCGGCCGGCGATCGCGGCGTCGATCTCGGCGAGCCGGTGGTGGTCCCACTCGCGCAGGCGCCCGTAGACGGGGGCGAGCGTCCGCTCGGTCACCTCGTCGAAACGCAGCGCCAGGTCGACGGTGTCCGCCAGCCCCGTGGCGGCGACCGTGTCGGCGAGCGCGGTCGCGTGGGTCATCCCCATCGACAGGCCCAGTCCGAACTGCGGGTCGGTGGACGCCCAGGCGTCACCGACGTGGAGCAGACCGGTCACGACCGGCCGTCCCTCCACCACGGTCCGCTGCATGCGGCTGTGCAGACCGGCCATGGCCTGCGGGGCGGTGATCGGCTCGCCGTCGGTCCGGCCGTCCAGCTCGGGGAGCAGCTTCACCGCCCGCTCCCAGGCGGAGGGGTCGTGCAGGGCCTTGAGGGCGTGGTCGCGGCTGGAGACCACCAGGACCGTCGACCAGGTGTCGTGGTCGGCGGGGATCACGATGGTGGACACGCCTTCGTGGTGGTTGAGCGGCCAGGGCGCCTGGGCGGGCGCGCCGCCGACGGCGCGGTAGGTCCGCGCGTAGTAG